>JBMTSM010000043.1:0-11406 GCA_049448275.1 Burkholderiaceae bacterium | reverse complement strand
GTCATGACCAGCAGGCTCAAACCGTTGGGCTCTGCGCCGCCCTCGGCAAGGAAGGCTGCGCTGAACTCGTGCATCAATGTTTGCAGGTGGGAGACGGCAATGGTGAGATCGACAAAATCCACCGAATCGGCAGTCCATTGTGTCCCCAGTAGCCTCGCGGCAGGCGCGATGCCATTGACGTAGATGTCGGCGAGGGACTGTCCCTGTCGGTGCCAATTGAGCATGACCTTGCGGGACTCATCAATACCCTTGAGGCTCGCTTTAGCCAACGCGGCAATTTGGTTGGCATCGAGGTGCGCGTCGGGGTCGAAGTCGGTCCCCCCGACCAGCCTTGGGCTGCTGTCGGGCGATACCCGCGCTTTTAAAGCCTCTTTTTGTGGCTCCCAGGGTGGGCCTCGTGAGCACCCTGTACTTTCCGTGTTGAACTGAGCCACATCGTTCACCTATTTATAAGACAGATCAGGATAGTGTCTTTGATTTTGTCTAGGACTGCATTACGTGTAAACCCTAAGATACAAAACGGTGTCAATTTATATTGACACAAAGGGTGTCAAAACGTAAAGTGTTCTTAATTCTGGTCAACGTGAAAGTCACACATGCCTCCCACCCCGCTCCCGGTCTTGTATACGCCGGCGCAACGCGCCCGACGTGATGCAACCCGCTGGACTTTGGTTCAAGGGGTTTTGGCGCCGGTTCAATTCGTGATCTTCCTGATTAGCTTGTATCTCGTCATGACCAGTCTCAGCAGTGGCTTACACACAGATTGGGCATTGATCTCGGTTGTGATCAAGACGCTGGTGCTCTACGCGATCATGGTGACTGGCGCGATTTGGGAAAAAGCGGTGTTTGGCCAATACCTGTTTGCAGGCCCATTCTTTTGGGAAGACGTCGTCAGCATGGTGGTGTTGGCGCTGCATACGGCATACCTCTGGGTGTGGTGGCAAGGACAGTGGTCGGCCACCGAGCAATTGTGGCTGGCACTGTTGGCCTACGGCACCTACGCCGTCAATGCGGCGCAATACATCCGTAAGTTCCGTATGGCGCGCTTGCAAAGGCCGCTCATACAAAGCCCCGCATCGGGCGTGCAGGTGAGCCTATGAATGCCTTTATCCCGATCCAACCGGCGCCTAACCAGGGTTGTACTGATGTCGTTCCGCTCGTCGAACGCGGCCAACGCGAGGTTTTCTGCGGATTAACAGGCATCATTTGGCTGCATCGCAAGATTCAAGACGCTTTCTTTCTAGTGGTTGGTTCGCGCACTTGCGCGCACCTGATTCAATCAGCCGCCGGTGTGATGATCTTCGCGGAGCCGCGCTTTGCGACCGCCATCATCGACGAGCGTGATCTCGCCGGACTGGCTGACGCCAACGACGAACTCGACAAGGTGGTTAACCAACTGCTGGCACGTCGCCCCGAGATCAAGTTGTTGTTTTTGGTGGGATCGTGCCCGTCCGAGGTCATCAAACTGGATTTATCGCGTGCCGCAAGCCGCCTATCGGCGGTGCATTCGCCACAAGTTCGGGTTTTGAATTACTCGGGTAGTGGCATCGAGACCACCTTTACCCAAGGGGAGGATGCGTGCTTGGCGTCAATGGTGCCCACGCTGCCCCTGCAGCCAGCACATGCGGCCGCCGAGCTGTTGGTGGTTGGCACCTTGGCCGATGTGGTGGAAGACCAGTTCATGCGCCTGTTCACTGAAATGGGCATTGACCGCGTTCGTTTCTTCCCGCCTCGTCGTGCCGATGATCAGGCGCCTATCGGACCCAATACCCGGCTGCTGTTGGCACAACCGTTTCTCGGTGATACGGCCCGCGCGTTGCAAGGCCGTGGTGCGACGTTGTTGTCAGCACCATTTCCGTTGGGGATCGAGGGAACCACCGCATGGCTCAAGGCTGCGGCAGATGCCTTCGAGGTTGCCCCCGAGCGGTTCGAAGCGGCGATTGCAGCGCCAGTGGCGCGAGCGCATGCGTCGCTCTCTCGCGCTCGGGCACAGCTTGAGGGCAAGTCGATTTTCTTCTTCCCTGATTCCCAACTTGAGATTCCTTTGGCTCGTTTCTTATCACGCGAAATGGGCATGACGCTTTCAGAGGTCGGCACCCCTTATCTGCATCGCCAACATCTGGCGAGAGAGCTTGCACTGTTGCCGTCAACAACATCGATATCTGAAGGCCAAGACGTCGAAAAACAACTCGACCGCTGCCGACGGTTGGCCCCCGACATGGTCGTGTGTGGCCTCGGTTTAGCGAACCCATTGGAGTCAGAGGGCATGACCACCAAGTGGGCTATTGAGTTGGTTTTCACACCCATTCAAGGCTTTGACCAAGCCGGTGATTTGGCCGAATTGTTTGCCCGTCCCTTGGTGCGTCGTACGCGCCTGGCTGCCTGAGGATCAAACGACATGCAACTCACGCTCTGGACATACGAAGGCCCACCCCATGTCGGCGCGATGCGCATCGCTACCGCCATGAACGACGTGCATTACGTACTGCATGCGCCTCAGGGCGACACCTATGCGGACCTGTTGTTCACCATGATTGAACGCTTGCAAAAGCGTCCTCCGGTGACTTACACCACGTTCCAGGCCCGTGATCTGGGGGGCGACACCGCCGAGTTATTCAAAACAGCCGCACGTGAGGCATTCGCACGATTCAAGCCCAAGGCCATGTTGGTCGGTTCTTCGTGCACCGCCGAGTTAATTCAAGACGACCCCGGTGGCTTGTGTCAGGCCCTGGCGTTGCCAGTGCCAGTGGTGGCCTTGGAATTGCCGTCTTACCAACGGAAAGAAAATTGGGGCGCTTCGGAAACGTTCTACCAACTGGTGCGTGCGCTGGCAAAGCCTGCAACGGAGGCGTGCGAGAGATCACCCAACGCGAAACCGCGTTGTAACCTGCTGGGGCCAACCGCCTTGGGTTTCCGCCATCGCGATGACGTGAAAGAAATAACCCAGCTGCTCACGCAAATGGGCGTGGATATCAATGTCGTGGCGCCACTGTCGGCCACGCCGGACGACATTGCACGCTTAGCGGATGCTGACTTTAACGTGGTGATGTACCCCGAAATTGCACAACTCAGTGCGCAGTGGTTGCAGCGGCAATTCAAACAGCCATTCACCAAAACCATTCCGATTGGTACGACAGCAACGCTGGAATTCATTCGTGAAGTTGCTATGTTGGCAGGACTGGACCCTGAGGTCGCCGTTGCCAATGCGACCTCACGCGCCGCGTGGTACGCACGGTCTGTGGATTCGACGTACCTCACCGGTAAGCGCGTCTTTGTTTTTGGTGATGCCACACACGCGGTGGCTGCCGCGCGCGTCGCGGCACAAGAAATGGGCTTCACAGTCGTGGGTATCGGCACTTACAGCCGTGAATTTGCCCGCGAGGTTCGCGCTGCGGCCACCGCTTACGGTGTCGAAGCGTTGATCAGCGATGACTACCTGGAAATTGAGGCGTGTATCGCCGCACTGAACCCTGAGTTGGTCTTGGGTACCCAGATGGAGCGCCATATTGCCAAACGATTGGGTGTGCCTTGCGCGGTGATTTCAGCGCCCGTGCATGTTCAGGATTTCCCGGCGCGTTACTCACCGCAAATGGGTTTTGAAGGCGCTAACGTGCTGTTCGATACCTGGGTGCACCCGCTCATGATGGGGCTGGAGGAACACCTGATTGGCATGTTCCGTGGAGACGCTGAATTCCACGAGGATGCTGCGCCGTCGCACTTGGGCGGTGGCGTCCACAGCCCGGTGCAGGCGACTGTGCCAGCGGCAACCGTATCGACGGTCCCTGATGCCCAGATCACCGTCGCGAGTTGGGATACCGGTGCTGAAAAAGAATTGAAAAAAATTCCCTTTTTCGTTCGTGCCAAAGCGCGGCGAAACACCGAGGCTTATGCCTTGCAACGTGGCGTGGCATTGATCACGACGGAGACCCTGTATGAGTCAAAAGCTTATTACTCAGGGCACTGAATCGATGAAACCCCGCGCAACGCCCATTCGGGTGGTGGTCGTCACCATGGACACGCACTTTGCGAGTTCATTTGCGCGCGCCAAAACCACTTTGCACCGTGACTATCCGGGCCTCGATTGGCGCTTGCATGCGGCCTCTGAGTACACCGGGCATGACGAGCGGACGAAAGCGTGTATCGCAGATATCGAGACAGCCGATATCGTGGTCTGCGGCATGTTGTTTCTTGAGGATCATTTCTTGCCGATATTGCCTGCGTTACGCGCCCGCCGCATGCAGTGTGATGCCATGATTTGCCTGGCCAGTGCAACCGAGGTAACGCAGCTGACACGGTTGGGTAAGTTCGATATGAGTAAGCCCGCCAGCGGCCCCATGGCGCTGCTCAAGAAATTGCGAGGCAGTAAGGAAAAGACCCAAACCGGTGGGGCAGCGCAAATGAAAATGTTGCGTCGCTTGCCTCAGCTATTGCGCTTTATTCCAGGCACAGCACAAGATGTCCGAGCGTACTTCATCACCTTGCAGTACTGGCTGGGCGGGTCCGATGAAAACTTGCTCAACCTCGTCCGTCATGTGATTGACTGCGGGTCACAAGGCGAGCGTCAGGCACTCAAGGGTTTGGTCAAAGCGTTGCCGCCGGTGGATTACCCGGAGGTCGGTGTGTATCACCCGCGCATGGCAGGGCGTTACGCAGAAGATGTTGCCGCACTGCCCAAGCCGTCAGGCGCACCGGTTCTCGGAACGGTTGGCGTTTTACTTTTAAGGTCTTATTTACTATCGAAAAATTCGGGTCACTACGACGGTGTGATCGCGGCCCTGGAGGCGCGCGGTTTGCGGGTCATACCGGCGTTTGCAGCGGGCCTGGATTCGCGTCCAGCGATTGATGCGTTCTTCATGAAAGACGGTCGTGTCACGGTTGACGCCGTGGTCTCGTTGACTGGCTTCTCATTGGTGGGCGGCCCTGCCTACAACGACGCCAAAGCCGCTGAAGAAGTGCTGGCCAGTTTGGATGTTCCCTATGTTGCGGCACACCCGGTCGAGTTCCAAACCATTGACCAATGGGGTGGTTCGGAACGCGGCTTGTTACCGGTCGAGAATACGATCATGGTTGCCATCCCAGAGTTGGATGGCTCGACCAGCCCGATGGTGTTCGGCGGGCGACCCGGTGCGATCGGTGTGACCTGTACCGGTTGCGATCATGCCTGTACCTTCGGTGAGAGCCACACGGTACAGGACATGCACTCGTGCCCAGAGCGGGCCATGATGTTGGCGGCACGTGTGAAGAAATTAATCACACTCAAGCGTAGCGAGCGGCAGAACCGCCGCGTGGGTATTGTGCTGTTCAACTTCCCCCCAAACGCCGGCAGTATCGGCAGCGCGGCACACTTGTCCGTTTTTGAATCTTTGTGGCATACCCTCAACGCCATGAAGGGGCAGGGTTATACCGTCGACGTACCCGATTCGGTTGATGCACTGCGCGAGGGTTTGTTGCACGGAAATGCCGCGCAACACGGTGCTAATGCCAACGTCCACACCCTGATTTCGGCAGACGACCACGTGCGCCGTGAGCGTTGGCTCAGTGCCATTGAAGCCCAGTGGGGGCCCGCGCCCGGCCGTCAACTCAGCAATGGCCGTGACATTTTTATTTTGGGTAAGCAATACGGTAATGTGTTGGTGAGTGTGCAGCCCGCGTTCGGTTACGAGGGCGATCCGATGCGTCTTTTGTTCGAAAAGGGCCTCACACCCACGCACGCCTTCTCGGCCTTCTATCGCTACTTGCGGGAGGACTTCAATGCCCACGCGGTATTGCACTTCGGGACCCACGGTGCGCTTGAGTTCATGCCGGGTAAGCAATCGGGTATGGGCGGTAACTGTTGGCCCGATCGGTTGATTGACGACCTGCCGAATATTTATTTCTACGCTTCAAACAATTCGTCCGAGGGCGCCATCGCCAAACGGCGCTCAGGCGCGACCTTGGTGAGCTACCTCACCCCCCCCATTGCACAAGCCGGTTTGTACAAAGGGCTGAATGAACTAAAGGCATCGATTGATCGTTGGCGCCAACTGGCTACGGATAACCCTGAACGCCGGGAGATGGTCACCACGTTGCAAGCACAAGCCGTTGCATTGGACTTGGTGCCTGCGACACCGGATTGGTTTGAGGCGTTGGGGTCTGATGCCCTTGAACGCGCGGTGTTGTCGTTGTCTGATTCGCTGTTGGCTTTGGAGTACACGCTAATCCCGCATGGTTTGCATGTTGCCGGACGGCCCACCAGCGTCGCGCAACGGGTGGACATGTTGCTGGCCATGGCGCAGGCCAGTCACGACATCCAACTTGACAGGAAAGCGGTGGAGGCGTTGGTCAATGGTCAAAGCCCTGAGCGGGCGCTGGCCGCCGGTGCACCGCCCCATGATGATCGTCATTTGGCAGCTTTACAGGCCTTGGTGGAACCACTCGCGCACTTGGCGGTAGACAGCGAGGTCACGTCATTGCTACACGCCCTCGATGGGGGCTACATCCGACCCGCACCAGGTGGTGATATTTTGCGTACCCCCGCAGTCTTGCCCACTGGACGCAACATCCACGGCTTTGACCCCTTCCGAATTCCCAGTGCATTGGCCGTTCGTGATGGCAAGCAACAAGCAGATTTGCTGATTGAGCGCTACTGTGCCGATGGCAGCCCACTGCCTGAGTCCATTGCCATGGTGCTGTGGGGCAGCGATAACTTGAAGAACGAGGGTGCGCCCATTGCGCAAGCGTTGGCGCTCATGGGGGCGTTACCCCGCTTCGATAGCTACGGGCGCATCGCAGGGGCTTCACTGATTCCACTTGAAACCCTGGGTCGTCCCCGCATTGATGTGGTCATGACTTTGTCTGGCATTTTCCGTGACCTCATGCCGTTACAAATTCGCCTGTTGGCTGATGCCGCCTACTTGGCTGCCTCAGCCGATGAGCCGGTCGAGATGAACTGGGTTCGTAAGCATGCACTGGCCTATCAGGAGGCCCATGGTTGTTCCCTTGAGACCGCTGCACTGCGCGTGTATGGCAATGCCGAAGGTGCATACGGTGCGAATGTCAACAACCTGGTTGAAAGCAGTCGTTGGGATCAAGAGGAAGAGCTTGCGGAAACCTACAAGCGTCGCAAAGGCTTTGCGTATGGCCGAACGGGGCGTGCTGAGCAACACACCGCTCTGTTGCAGAGCGCCTTGGCCGATGTGCAACTGACCTACCAAAACCTCGACTCTGTGGAGTTGGGCGTGACGACGGTTGATAACTACTTCGACACCTTGGGTGGCATCACGCAGGCGGTCAAGGTCGCGCAGGGCGGCAAGGCACCGCCCGTGTTCATCGGTGACCAAACAACCGGTAACGCGTCGGTGCGAACGCTCGACGAGCAGGTTGCCCTTGAGACCCGCACCCGAATGCTGAACCCCAAGTGGTACGAGGGCATGTTGGAGCACGGTTATGAGGGTGTCCGTCAGCTTGAAACGCACATGATGAACACGATGGGTTGGTCAGCCACCACCGGTCAGGTGCAGCCCTGGATCTACAAGCAGTTATCTGAAACCTTCATGTTGGACCCCGCCATGCGCAACCGCTTGGCGCAATTGAATCCAACCGCTTCCGCCCGTGTCGCTAATCGTTTGCTGGAGGCGTGTGAGCGCAACTACTGGCAGCCCGATGCCGAAACATTAAAAGCCCTTCGTCTCGCAAGCGAAGAATTAGAAGACCGCCTCGAAGGCGTATTTGAGGGAGTCCATGTATGACAACGGTTGAAACATTACCTTTTCCGACAGTTCGTAAAAATGCGAAATTAGACGGTGAGGGTAGCGTGCAAGTGCAGCTCGACCCGAACGTCAAGATTGGTAATGCCAAGGTCTTTGCGATTTACGGCAAGGGTGGTATCGGCAAGAGCACCACCTCATCGAATTTGTCAGCGGCCTTTTCCAAGATGGGGAAACGGGTCCTGCAAATCGGCTGTGACCCCAAACATGACAGCACCTTCACGCTCACCAAGAAAATGTTGCCGACGGTGATCGACGTGTTGGAGACCGTCGACTTCCACGCCGAGGAATTGCGTGTCGAAGACTTTGTGTTCGAGGGCTACAACGGCGTGATGTGTGTGGAAGCAGGCGGCCCACCGGCGGGTACCGGCTGTGGTGGCTACGTGGTCGGACAGACTGTGAAGTTGCTCAAAGAGCATCACCTGTTGGAAGACACAGACGTGGTGATCTTCGATGTGCTCGGCGATGTGGTGTGTGGTGGCTTTGCTGCACCGCTGCAGCATGCTGACCGCGCCATGATCGTAACTGCGAATGATTTCGACTCGATCTTTGCGATGAACCGCATCGTTCAAGCGATTGGAGCGAAAGCTAAAAACTACAACGTGCGCTTAGGTGGCGTGATCGCGAACCGCAGTGCAGCAACCGACCAAATCGACAAATACAACGACCAAATCGGCCTCAAATTGGCGGCGCACTTTCCTGATCTTGACGTGATCCGTCGCAGTCGTTTGAAGAAGTCGACGTTGTTTGAGATGGAGCAGTCGCCCGAGTTGGAGGCTGTGCAAAAAGAGTACATGCGTCTCGCCGCGAATTTGTGGACAGGCGGCGAGAAGTACTCGGCGGTACCGATGAAGGACCGCGACATCTTTGATCTCTTGGGATTTGACTGAAGGACAAGCAGATGCGTGATGTGACCTACGAACAGCGACGCGGCGAGATCGAACATTACTTCGATCGCACTGCGGTTGCGGCGTGGGAGAAGCTCACGTCAGATGCGCCAGTCGGGCGCATCCGGCAAACGGTCAGGGCAGGGCGGGATGAAATGCGCGCCACCTTGCTATCGTGGTTGGGGCATGACTTGGCGGGTAAGCGCATCCTTGACGCCGGTTGTGGCACAGGAGCGCTAGCGGTTGAGGCTGCACGACGAGGGGCCTCGGTGGTTGCCATCGATCTGTCGCCTACACTCGTCGATCTGGCGCGTTCTCGCATCCCCCCTGACGTCGCCGATCGGGTGACCTTTCTCAGCGGTGACATGCTGGACGAGGGCCTAGGCGAGTTCGATCACGTGGTGGCGATGGACTCCATCATCCATTACCAAACCGCCGATGCCGTGAAGGCACTGGCGCAGTTGGCACCGCGAACGCGTCACAGCATTCTCTTCACCTTTGCACCCCGAACGCCCTTTTTGGCGGCCATGATTTTGGTGGGTCGGTTGCTGCCAAAGCGCGACCGCGCACCGTGGTTGCAGCCGATGGCTGAAAAAGACATCACGGCGTTGATGGATCTCCACGAGAGCCTGACTGACTGGGCATGTGCGCGGGGTCAGCGTGTTTCCAGCGGTTTCTACAAATCACAAGCCATGGAATGGGTTCGCACATGAGAGCAAAAACCTTCTCCAAATTCGCTAAGCAAATACCGGTCAGTTGGTTGCCATTTGCTGACGCGGCGAGTGCTGGCTTGCCGATGCCGCGACTGTTACGGCTGTCGCTGTTTAAGTTCACGATGGGCATCACCACCGCACTCATGATTGGCACGCTCAACCGCGTCATGATCGTTGAGTTGGGCGTGGCGGCTTGGTTGGTGTCCATGATGTTGGCCTTGCCGTTATTGGTGGCACCGTTTCGGGCCGTCACGGGTTATCACTCGGACGTCCACGTCTCTGCCTTCGGCTGGCGCCGAGTGCCCTACATGTGGGGCGGCACGCTGATTCAATTTTTAGGGCTGGCTGTCATGCCGTTCGCCCTATTGGTGTTATCGGGTGGAGGCGCCGTTGCCGTCCCGTCGTGGGTGGGCCCAGGTGCTGCGGCCATTGCGTTCCTAATGGTTGGCGCTGGTTTGCAAACGTCGCAGACGGCGGGCTTGGCCCTGGCAACCGATCAAGCCAGTGAGGAGACCCGTCCGCGTGTGGTCACCATGCTCTACACCATGCTCCTCATCGGTGCCGTGACGGGTAGCATCGCTTACAGCTATTTGCTGGCTGATTTCACACCTGAAATTTTGGTTCAAGTCGTACAAGGCACCGCAATGGCAGTATTGGTGCTCAATGCCATCGCCTTGTGGAAGCAAGAAGCCCGCAATCCCGCAAGAGTGGCTGCGATGCGAGCCGAGGTGCGGCGCCCCTTCAAAGAGGCTTGGGCTGATTTCATCGGATTACCACAGGCCAAGCGCTTTTTGTGTGCGACATCGCTGGGCACCATGGCCTTTCATATGCAAGACATTGTGCTGGAGCCCTATGGCGGCGAGATTCTGCATCTGAGTGTCGGCGCGACCAGCGCCCTAACTGGCTTGTTGGCTACCGGCGGCTTGTTGGGCTTTTACATTGCGGGTCGCCAGCTTGCGAAAGGCGTTGATCCCATGCGGGTTGCAGCTTACGGCTTGTTGGCGGCGCTACCGGCGTTTTCAGCCGTCATCTTCTCAGCCCCAATGCAGGCGGGCTGGCTGTTCCGTTGCGGCGCCCTGGGTATTGGTTTGGGTGGTGGCTTGTTTGCCGTTGGTACCTTGTTTACAGCCATGCGCATCGAGAAAGCCTATATCGGCTTGGCGCTCGGTGCATGGGGCGCAGTGCAGTCGGCCTCCGCCGGAATCGCCATGTTTTTAGGCGGTGCCTTGCGCGACAGCATGCATGGGATCACGACCCAAGGGGTCTTGGGTGATGCCCTGTCGGATGCGGCAGTCGCATACAGCATGGTCTATCACTTGGAAATGCTCCTGTTGTTCTTAACCCTCGTGGCAGTTGGACCCTTGGTCAAACGCCGTCCTTTCTCACCACCCCATCCCTCGCAACCCCTCGGTTTAACCGAGTCCCGCGTCTAGTTTTTTTACAAGGAGAAGTCGCTATGCAAACCGTTGGAAACATAACCGGCTATGTCGATGTCGCGCAATTACTCTTGTATGCGTTCTGGATATTTTTTGCCGGCCTGATTTATTACCTTGCCCGCGAAAGTCACCGTGAAGGCTACCCCATGGAATCCAGTAACCCCCGAGCGGTGGTGAAGGGTTTCCCAATTCCTGAGCCCAAGACCTTTCTGCTTGAGGGTGGCCGCAGCGTGACGGTGCCTGACCTGTCCCGTGGTGAGCCGGCCTACAAAGCGGCAGCGACTGGCGGCAGCTCGGGTGATCCCATCACGCCCACGGGTAACCCTATGTTAGCTGGCGTTGGTGCGGGGGCCTACACCTTGCGTGAGGACGTGCCTGAGATGACCTCACACGGTACGCCCTTGCTGCAACCGTTGCGCATTGCCACGGATTACAGCGTTGCGCCGCAGGATGTTGATCCCCGTGGTCTGCCTGTGACAGCAGGCGATGGTAAGAACGCCGGTACGGTGAAAGACATCTGGATCGATGCCGCAGAAATGATGTTCCGCTACCTTGAGGTGGATATTGGTGGTGGCAAAACCGTGTTGTTACCCATGAACTTTGCCTTGGTTCGCCGCAACCAAAT
>JBMTSM010000042.1:0-11704 GCA_049448275.1 Burkholderiaceae bacterium | reverse complement strand
GCACCTTGGTACAGCACGCAGTTGCTACAGGCCTGGTTCGCTGCATGCTTGGGGAATTTTGATTTGTTGACCTTGTTGGTGTCGGCAACGTAACCCAAGGCGGCGGCTTGCGGATCAGACTCGCTGACCATGGCCTGCGCGCTTGCATCTACCGCCATCAGGACTGCAGCAGAGGCCACCGCATTTTGAATCATGAAAACACGGCGACTGGTTTTTTTCTGGATGCTCATAAAGGCTCCTGTAGGTTGAATGGTTTTAAAGACTATCGTCATTTCGACGACAAACAGTTTACCCAACAAATCAAATCCCCGACCCCGCGCTATCGACGAATTTCTCGTCCAGGTAAAGGGTGTCAATTCCCAGAGAAAATGAAAAATGTCATTTTTTATTGACATAAATAAATGTCTCGATATAGTGACATAAACACATTTCTTAGGCGTGAATCGCCATCCAGGGGGGCATATGAGCCTTTACAACCGCGCAGAAGCCGCACTGCAAATCAATTTCAAAAAGGCCGCAAGCGTCGGCACCCCACCACGCCTTAAAGATGCGATGCATCATGCGGTCTTCAATGGCGGCGCCCGGATTCGCCCGCAACTGTGTCTGGCAGTCGCCACCGCCTGCGGCGACGACGCACCCGCGTTGACCGATGCCGCTGCCGTCGCCCTTGAGCTGATGCATTGCGCCTCTCTGGTGCACGACGATATGCCAGCATTCGACAACGCCGACGTGCGCCGGGGTAAACCCACCGTACACAAGCTGTTTGGGGAGCCTTTGGCACTGTTGACCGGCGATGGGCTGATCGTCATGGCCTATCAGGTGCTGTTGCAAGTCGGCGCGACACACCCCGAACGGCTAATCGCATTGATGCGCAATCTCACAGAAGGTGTCGGCATACCAAACGGTATCGTGGCGGGCCAAGCGTGGGAGTGCGAGACAAGAGCAGACCTGGCACGTTACCAGCGATCCAAGACTGGCGCCCTCTTTGTATCCGCCACCTGCGCGGGCGCCATTGCCAGCGGCCAGTCGCCGAAGCCTTGGACGGATCTCGGCGCCTTTCTGGGCGAGGCCTACCAAGTCGCCGATGACATTCGGGATGTGCTCGGCGATGTCGCCAATTTGGGCAAGCCCGTCGGTCAAGACGCTGCCCACGACCGCCCCAGCTCCGCACAAGCCATGGGCCTGGACGGTGCAATCCGCCACTTCGACGACCTCATCGTCAAGGCGGGCAAGTCAATTCCGCATTGCGCCTGCCGCGAGATGCTCCAGCAGCTGGTTCTGAGTGAGTCCGAGCGACTGGTACCGAAATCGATGTGCGCCAGCTACCGCCAGCACGCCACTTCTAGGGCCCGCTCCAAACCCATCAAGCGGCCCCAAACCTCGGTTACCAAGGTTGCAGCGACCAGTAAGAGCGTCCGATGAGCGCCCCAATGGACCTCCCCAACCTGTCCCCGCGCTTGCATGGCGTTAAACCGTGGCGTGATCGCCTGATGCAATGGCTGGAGCGCGTCTATGCCAACCCAACGCTATACCGATGGTCATTGCAAACCCCCCTCACACGGTGGGTAACCAAGCGTCGAACACAAAAAATATTCGATCTGATGGCGGGCTTCGTGTACAGCCAAGTGCTGTTGGGCTGCGTGCGCTTGGACCTGTTTCGCATGCTTCAAAACGCACCTGCGGACTGCCAGCACATTGCGCAACGGGTGGGCGTACCCGCTGAAACATTGGAGCGCTTGTTGCTGTCGGCCGTCGCACTGGATTTGCTTGAACACCGCAGCCACGGGCGATTCGGACTGGGGCCACTTGGTGTCCCGATGGCACTCCACCCAGGCATCGGCGCGATGGCGGAACACAACCACCTGTTGTACCGGGACATGCAAAACCCGATTGGTTTTTTGAACGATGCCTGGCAAGGACAAATGGCCGACTACTGGCCCTACGCACATGACGCACAAGCGGCCCAGCGCGCAGCCCCTGAAAAATTCAGCGCTTATTCCGATTTGATGGCCTCGTCACAGGGCTTCGTCGTCCAAGAAATCTTAAACACCTACCCCTTTCATGAACACCGGTGCGTACTCGATGTGGGCGCAGGTAAAGCACGCTTTGCCAGCGAGCTGGCCTTGCACGCGCCCCACCTGACATTGAAGCTTTTCGACCTGCCGCCCGTATTGGCGCTAGCTGAAGCGAATTTGAAAACTCAAAACCTGTTGAGCCGCGCCACGCTCTACCCGGGTAGCTTCCTGCATGATCCCTTACCCACCGGGGCCGACCTCGTCACGCTGGTCCGAGTCGCCCATGACCATCCAGACGATGTGGTGCAGGCGCTACTGACCAAAATCCACACTGCGCTGCCCACCAATGGCCGACTGTTACTGGCAGAACCCATGGCCCAAACGCTAGGCGACTCAAGAAGTGGCGCCCAGCAAACCGATGCCTATTTCCACTTTTACCTGCTCGCCATGGGAGCGGGTCGCTTGCGTACGCCCGACGAGTTGATGCGCCTGATGCGTGCCGCAGGCTTCAGTGGCGTGACCCGGTTGAACAACCAGCTACCCATTCATGCCCAACTCCTGGTCGGCATCAAAACCTAGTATTTACCCTATAAAGTGAAAAATACTGTAAATCTTATTTGACACAAATCAATGTAAATATAAAAATACATTCCATGAGATCGTCCGCCATCACTTTCACCAGCCCGAAGCAAATGTGTTTGCGTTCGTTGCCATTGTCTGGCCTGGCTGAGGGACAAGTTGCGGTGGTTGTCCAGTACAGCGGCATCAGCACCAGCACCGAACGCTTGCTGTGGGATGGCCGTTTTGCCCCACTTGAGACGGGTGGTTACCCCGTTGTTCCGGGCTATGAAACGGTCGGGCAGGTCATTGAAACGGGGCCCAACGCGGCCCTCCAAACCGGTCAAACGGTGTTTGTACCCAGCGCCAATTGCTTTGAGGGCGTCAGTAGTTTTTACGGTGCCTCGGCCTCCCACTTGGTGGTACCCGACCGCGTCGCTCTGCCCTTGGCCCGTGACGCCCAAACAGGCGATGTTTTACTGGCTCTCGCCGCCACCGCGTATCACGCGGTTTCGGGTGGTGGTCAACAGGCGCCACACACACCACCCGACTTGATCATTGGTCACAGCGTCATGGGCCGCTTATTGGCGCGCCTGACTGTTGCGGCAGGCTACCCGGCACCCACCGTCTGGGAGACCAATTCGGCGTTAATGGACAGCCCAGAGGGCTATCGCGTTTTGCGCCCACAAGATGATGATCGCCACGATTACAAGGCCATCTACGACGTCACCGGACAGGCCGATGACCTTGACCAATGGTTACAAAGGATTCAGCCCGCCGGCGACATCGTATTGGCTGGCTTCTACGCCAATCGATTGGCTTTTTCACACGCCCAAGCGTTCAAAAAAGAAGCGCGTCTTCGCATGACCTCGCAATGGACACGTGCAGATCTCCTCGCTGTCAATCAGTTGGTCCAATCGGGCCGGCTCTCATTGCAGGGGCTCATTACCCACACGGCATCCGCTGCCTCAGCCACCGACGCTTATCAGACGGCGTTTGGTGATGTTTCTTGTCTCAAGATGGTTCTGGACTGGAGCGCCTACGCATGACTGCATCTGCTAACAGCAACGAAAAAACCGTTCAATTTGTTGAACGCCTCCGCACCGAGGCCGCAACGCCTGATGCCCCCGTCAACACAGACGCTCCCACCAAGGAGACACAGATCATCGCGATCTATGGCAAGGGTGGCATCGGCAAAAGCTTCACGTTAGCCAACCTGAGCTACATGATGGCGCAGCAGGGCAAAAAAGTTCTGCTCATCGGCTGCGATCCCAAAAGTGACACCACCAGCTTGCTGTTCGGTGGTCGCGCCTGCCCCACCATCATTGAAACCTCATCAAAGAAAAAACTCGCTGGTGAAGCCGTCGCGATTGGCGACGTCTGCTTCAAGCGCGATGGCGTCTACGCCATGGAGTTGGGTGGTCCTGAAGTGGGTCGCGGCTGCGGTGGACGCGGCATCATCCACGGTTTCGAGTTGCTCGAAAAGTTAGGTTTTCATGAGTGGGGATTCGACTACGTTCTGCTCGACTTCTTGGGTGATGTGGTGTGCGGCGGCTTCGGTCTGCCGATTGCCCGCGACATGTGTCAAAAGGTGATTGTGGTGGCCAGCAATGACCTGCAGTCGCTCTACGTCGCCAATAACGTGTGTTCTGCGGTTGAATACTTCCGCAAGCTGGGTGGCAATGTGGGCGTGGCCGGTATGGTGATTAACCGCGATGACGGCACCGGCGAAGCCGCCAACTTTGCGCAGCAAGTGGGCATTCCCGTGCTGTCCACGATTCCCGCTAACGAGGACATCAGACGCAAGAGCGCCAGCTACGAGATCATCGGTCGCCCAGACTCGGTATGGGGCCCGATGTTTGCCGAGTTGGCAGAAAACGTCGCCACCTCAGAACCCATGCGACCGAAGCCCATGAGCCAAGAAGAACTCCTCGGACTGTTCGCAGCGGCAGCGGTCGGTCGCGATGTGGTGCTGGAGCCCGCCACGCAATTCGACATGTGCGGCAAAACCGATACCACCAAGCCCACGCTTGAAGTGGTGTATGACGAGGTCTAAGGTCATGGCCAAAACCATTCCCATCATCCCAACGTCTGAAGCGGCTAATCCCGCTATCCAGACCGCAATCGAGGGTGACGGTATGGGTTGCCACGCCGGTGGCGAAAAAATGCTCGCTGCGGCTAAGTCGGCCGGTAAATCAGACGTTCTGGCGCAATACGCCAAAGACTACCCGACGGACCCCAACGCCGGACCACATGACCAGCCGCAAAGCATGTGCCCCGCTTTTGGCTCATTGCGTGTGGGACTGCGCATGCGCCGCACCGCCACTATTTTGTCTGGCTCGGCTTGCTGTGTGTATGGCCTCACCTTTACCTCACACTTTTACGGCGCCAAACGCAGCGTCGGCTATGTGCCTTTCAACTCCGAGTCATTGGTGACGGGCAAGTTGTTCGAGGACATCCGTGAAGCGGTCTACGCGGAAGCCAATCCAGACAATTACGATGCCATTGTCATCATCAATTTGTGTGTTCCAACCGCCAGCGGTGTGCCACTGCAATTGCTGCCTAAAGAGATCAACGGTGTTCGCGTGATCGGCATCGACGTTCCTGGTTTTGGGGTTCCCACGCATGCCGAAGCCAAAGACATCTTGGCTGGTGCGATGTTGAAGTATGCCCGCGAAGAGATCCAAGCAGGTCCAGTGCAAGCGCCGCGAACGGGCGTGACTGATAAACCAACGATCACGCTGTTGGGCGAGATGTTCCCGGCAGACCCCATCATCATCGGGCGCATGCTCGCGCCGATGGGCTTAGACGTGGGACCCGTGGTACCGACCCGCGAATGGCGAGAGCTGTACGCCGCGCTCGACTGCACTGCGGTCGGCGCCATCCACCCGTTCTACACCGCCAGCATCCGCGAGTTCGAGGCTGCAGGGCGCCCCATCATTGGCTCTGCGCCAGTAGGCCACGACGGCACTGAGGCATGGCTGCAACAAATTGGTCAAGCGGCCAACGTGCCACAAGCCCAAATTGACGCCGTTAAAAACGCCATGCTCGGCGCCATTAAAGGCGCGTTGGCGCAAGCCCCTATCAAGGGTCGTATCACGCTTAGCGGCTACGAAGGCTCAGAACTCTTGGTCGCTCGCCTGTTGGTTGAGAGCGGCGCTGACCTGCGCTACGTGGGCAGTGCTTGTCCGCGTACACCGTGGAGTGCGGCAGATTGTGCGTGGCTTGAGGCCCATGGCGTACACGTGCAATACCGCGCCTCACTTGAGCAAGATATAGCCGCCATCAAAGAGTGGCAACCCGATTTAGCGATCGGCACGACCCCTGTGGTCCAGGCCGCCAAACAGGCCGGTATACCCAGTCTTTATTTCACCAACTTGATTTCTGCCCGCCCCCTCATGGGCCCTGCTGGCGCTGGTTCCCTGGCGCAGGTGATCAATGCCGCGATCGGCAATAAAAACCGCTTTGACGAGATGAAGGCGTTCTTCGGTGATACCGGATCGGGTCATGCTGCAGGCGTTTGGGAAAGCGCAAATGGCGTGCCACAAGATCGGCCTGAGTTCGAAGCGGACACCAAGCGACAGCTGGAAAAGCAAGCCAAGAAACGCAACGCGGAGGCCATGATCTGATGCTAGTCCTTGACCACGATCGTGCTGGCGGCTACTGGGGCGCGGTGTATGTATTCACCGCCATCAAAGGCCTGCAAGTGGTCATCGACGGACCCGTCGGTTGTGAGAATCTGCCCGTGACATCAGTGCTGCACTACACCGATGCGCTGCCACCACACGAGTTACCCATCGTTGTCACCGGTCTGGCAGAAGAGCAATTGGGACGCGAAGGCACCGAGGGCTCCATGCGCCGGGCCCACGCCATGCTAAACCCGCATTTGCCGTCGGTGGTCGTTACCGGCTCCATCGCCGAAATGATTGGCGGTGGTGTGACCCCTGAAGACACCAACCTACAACGGTTCTTGCCACGCACCATTGACGAAGACCAGTGGCAATGTGCCAACCGCGCCATGTATTGGCTCTGGCAGCAATACGGCATGAAGCGCGTGCCTAAGCGCGTTCGCAAGGACGGCGAGCGACCGCGCGTCAATATTATTGGCCCCAGCTACGGTACTTTCAACTCACCCAGCGACCTCGCGGAAATCCGTCGACTGGTGCAGGGTATTGGCGCTGAGGTGAACATGGTGTTCCCACTCGGCTCACACCTCGCCGATGTCTCGCGATTGGTCGAGGCGGACGTGAACATCTGCATGTACCGTGAGTTTGGACGCATGTTGTGCGAGGCCCTTGAGCGGCCCTACCTACAGGCGCCCATTGGCCTGCACAGCACGACCAAGTTTTTACGCACCTTGGGCGAGTTATTGGGTCTTGACCCAGAGCCCTTCATCGAGCGTGAAAAGCACACCACCATCAAGCCCATATGGGACTTGTGGCGCTCTGTGACGCAAGACTTCTTTGGGACCGCTAACTTTGGTGTCGTTGCAAATGAGACCTATACCCGCGGCATTCGTCACTTCCTCGAAGACGAGATGGGTTTGCCGTGCAACTTCGCGATCGCGCGCGTGGCGGGGGCTAAAACCGACAACGCCGAGGTCAGGAAATTGGTCACTGAAAAAACCCCACTGGTTTTATACGGGAGTTACAACGAACGCATCTACCTGGCGGAGTGCGGCGGTGGCGGCATGATGAAGACGAGTTTCATCCCTGCCAGCTTCCCCCTACCAATCATTCGGCGCCATACAGGTACGCCCTTCATGGGCTACGCCGGTGCGACCTACATCATTCAAGAGTTTTGTAACGCCTTGTTTGATGCGCTCTTCCACATCCTGCCGTTGGGCACCGAGATGGACAAGATTGACGGCACATTAGGCCGCGCAACACCAGCTAACACCATGCCTTGGGAGCCCGAAGCCCAAGACTGCATGGATGCCCTCCTTGAGACGCAACCGATTTTGGTGCGTATCTCTGCGGCAAAACGGTATCGCGATCAAGCAGAGCGCGATGCCCGTGAAACCGGTCGCTCGCGCGTTGAAGCGAAGCGATTCACTGAATTGTTCGGGCAGTCAACTACGGGAGAGCATGCATGAAAGATGCACTCACGTATTGCCTGTGCGCGCAATCCTCCGACTCGTCGGGGGTCCATCTGTGGCGGCTTAACGGCCAAAGCAGTCCGTCCTGTTACCGCAAGGTTGCAGGGATTCGCCGCAAGGCATTTTGAGAGAGGCACTAACTATGACTGATGCAGCTAACCCTTCGGGGCTGACAGACGCAGAAGCCCAAGAGTTCCACACGTACTACATACAAGGGTACTTGTTGTGGGCTGCGGGCGCATTCTTCGCCCACAGCTTGGTGTGGATCTGGCGTCCCTGGTTCTAAAAAAACCAAACAACGGAGGTATCTATGACTGATTCAACTTACAGAAAATCCAACGACATTCCCAATGACCACTACCAAAGTTATTGGACAACGTTTGGATTGCTCTTCATCGTGTTTGGGGCAATCGCTTTGATTGGCCAATTGCTGTTCCTTAATTGGCGCAGCTGGTTACCCGGAGCGGAAGGTTCGAAGTCCACTTTAGAGGGCGTAAGAGCTTCAGTGGATACCGTTATTTCTCAATTGTGTTAAGAGAGGAAATTACTATGTGGCGCATTTGGCGTGTGATAGATCCCCGCAAGGCCATTGTCCTCACCGGACTTTTGATTGCCTTCATTTCAACCTCGATTCACCTGATCCAGATCAGCGGCGATCGATACAACATCAACAGCTGGCACCCCGACACGGCCAAGGCCGCGGCGGCTCGTATCCAGTCTCAGAACGCGGCGTTGCCGCAAAAGTCATAAGGGCGCGAGTCTTTGTGAGACAGGTGCTTTGTTCTTTTTGAACATCGCGCCTGTCACCTTCGAATATTTGTAAAGACACCTACAGGGCCCTTAATTCAGCCAATTGGGCGGAGGATACAACCATGTCCATGTTAAGTTTTGAACGCAAATACCGTGTACGCGGTGGGACCCTGTTTGGGGGTGACCTTTTTGATTTTTGGGTCGGTCCGTTTTACGTCGGTTTCTTTGGTATCACCACCATCTTTTTCACACTCACCGGAACCGTCATGATTCTGTGGGGTGCGGCCATGGGTCCCACGTGGAACCTTTGGCAAATCAACATTGCCCCGCCAGACATTTCGTATGGGCTTAAATTCGCACCGATGATGGAGGGCGGCCTGTGGCAACTCATCACGGTGTGTGCGCTGGGTGCTTTCGGCTCGTGGGCACTTCGAGAGGTTGAGATTTGTCGCAAGTTGGGTATGGGCCTGCACGTTCCGGTCGCTTTCAGCATGGCGATCTTGGCTTACGTCAGTTTGCAGGTGATTCGTCCAGTCTTGATGGGCGCTTGGGGACACGCATTCCCCTACGGTATATACAGCCACTTGGACTGGGTCAGCAACACGGCCTACCAATACCTGCACTTCCACTACAACCCCTGGCACATGATCGCGGCCAGCCTGTTTTTTGCGACCACATTAGCCCTGTCAATGCACGGTGGCTTGGTGTTGTCTGCAACCAATCCGGGCAAGGGTGAAGTCGTTAAAACACCCGAACACGAGGACACCTTTTTCCGTGACCTGATCGGCTACTCGGTCGGCACCCTCGGTATTCACCGCTTGGGTTTATTCCTCGCACTGGCGGGCGTCTGGTTTGGCATCGTTTGTATCGTGGTGAGCGGCCCCTTCTGGACAGGTGCTTGGCCTGAGTGGTGGAGCTGGTGGCTCAACATGCCAATTTGGCGCACCTGATTAAAAAAGAGAGGAAATTGAAATGGCTCAATATCAAAATCTTTTCACCTCGGTGCAGCCGGTTGGCCCGCTGCACGATGGCGTCGAGTTGCCGCGTGGTGACGACAAGCGCCTGGGTAAACCGTTCCTGTTCCACCTGCTGGGGCGCATTGGTAACGCACAAATTGGTCCCATTTATCTGGGCACCTTGGGCGTCGCCTCTCTGCTGTTCGGTATCGCGGCGTTCAACATCATTGGTTTCAACATGTTGGCCTCGGTTGATTGGGACCCGATTCAACTGATCCGTCAGTTGTTTTGGTTGGCACTCGAACCGCCAGCCCCGGCCTATGGACTGGGCTTCCCTCCCCTTGAACAAGGCGGTTGGTGGTTAATCGTCGGCTTTATGCTCACGGTGTCCATCATCCTGTGGTGGGTTCGAACCTACCGGCGAGCCCGACAACTGGGCATGGGCACACACATCGCGTGGGCGTTTGCGGCCGCAATCTGGTTGTACCTGGTTTGTGGTTTCTTCCGCCCCATCATGATGGGCAGCTGGTCAGAAGCGGTTCCGTTCGGTATCTTCCCGCACCTGGATTGGGTGTCAGCGCTCTCGTTGCGCCACGGCAACCTGTTCTACAACCCCTTCCACGCCTTATCGATCGTGTTCCTTTACGGCTCGGTGCTGTTGTTCGCCATGCACGGCGCAACCATCTTGGCCGTCACCCGCTACGGCGGTGAACGCGAGATTGAGCAAATCGTCGACCGAGGTACCGCTTCCGAGCGCGCCGCACTTTTCTGGCGCTGGACGATGGGCTTCAACGCCACCATGGAATCGATCCACCGCTGGGCATGGTGGTTCGCGGTCCTGAGTCCGCTGGTTGGTGGTATCGGCATCTTGCTGACAGGCCCGGTGGTTGACAACTGGTACCTCTGGTCCATCAAGCACGGCGTGGTGCCTGCCTATCCGATTGATGGTGCTGTGGTGATGGATCCCGCACTCATGGGAGCGAAATAATGAAATACCTTTCAAAAATCGCCTTAATGCTGGCAGCCGTGGTGATGCTGTCAGCCTGCGAACGGCCACCTATTGTCACGGTCCAAACGGGCTATCGCGGCACAGGTATGGAGCAGGTTTACAACCCCCGTACCTTGGCTAAAGAAGCCGCACTGAACCAAGCCCCCGCCCCTGCGCCAGAGGCCTCACCCGATGGGCCCAAAGCCAGTCAGGTATACCAAAACGTGCAGGTTCTGGGTGACTTGAGTGTGGGACAGTTTGTCCGCCACATGACGTCCATCACCGAGTGGGTCGCACCGAAAGAAGGTTGCGCCTACTGCCACAACGTGCAGAACTTCGCTGAGGATTCAAAGTACACCAAGATCGTGGCGCGGCGCATGATTCAAATGACGCAAAAGGTGAACCAAGACTGGAAGACTCACGTGGCTGACACCGGTGTAACGTGCTACACCTGCCACCGCGGAAATAACATTCCAAAAGAGGTCTGGATGGCACCGAAAGACCGCAAGTACGTCAACAGTCTCTTGGGTGATCTGGCTGGTCAAAACATCGCCACCGAGGCGGCTGGTCTGAGCTCCTTGCCCTTCGATCCCTTCACCCCCTACCTGCAGGATGCGCTGCCGATTCGTGTGAATGGCAATGAGGCCATGGCGGGTGTGAGCAGTAACGCCAACCGTGCGTCGCTGAAGCAGACCGAATGGACCTATTCGCTGATGATGCACATGTCCGACTCGCTGGGCGTGAATTGCACTTACTGTCACAACACGCGCGCCTTCCAATCATGGGAGGAATCACGGCCACAACGTGTGACCTCGTGGTACGGCATCCGTATGGCGCGCGAACTGAACAACGAGTACATCATCCCGCTCACGGATCAGTTCCCGGCTTCACGCTTGGGCCCCAAGGGCGACGTCGCCAAGGTTAACTGCAGCACTTGCCACCAAGGCGCGTTCAAGCCCCTCTACGGTGCCGAGATGGCCAAGCACTACCCAGAGCTTCAAACCGTCAGCAAGCCTTAATCTTTAGGGCGTAAAGGACCTGCACCCTCATCGGTACAGGTCCTTTTTTTATTCAAAATTCCATCACCTATGCAGGCGCCCCGTTCAGTCAACCCGTTGGCGCAAACCGCTGTTTTGTTGCTGGCCGACATCGCGTCGCAGCACCGCCTGTGGGGATGGTCACGCTTAGCGCGTGGCACGAACGCGCTGGCTTCCGCACCAGGATTGGTGTTTTCCAAGATACTCGGCTCGGGCTATGAGGGTGGCTTTGGCCTCAAGCCCAGCGCCTCGCGCCAAGGTGTCTTTGCCCTGTTCGAGACCCCCGCAGCCGCAGACGACTT
>JBMTSM010000041.1:0-11782 GCA_049448275.1 Burkholderiaceae bacterium | reverse complement strand
TAAGGGAGATCTTGACCTCGTCTTCAAGATTAAAAACCCGGTCACCGGTCTTTTATTGGCCAGCATGTCGTTGCCGCCCGCATTGTTATCACTGCTTGTGTGGGATCGGCCAGCCTACGCCGCGGTCAGCTGCATCGGCTTTGCGTTGGGGTACATCACGCTTTACGCGCGTCTTGTGCGTTTCCGCTGGTGCTCGCCAGTCACATTTCTACTCGTTAAGCCTAAGCGGATCATTTTGGGGCCGTGAATTAGGCGCGTTTGCTGAATGTGAGGAGCACGCCGAGCAAACACAGACCCCCAGTTACCAGCCAACTTAGCCCCCAACCACCCTGTGCCGTGGCCAGCGCGGCGACAACGGGGGGCATGCAAAATTGCCCCAGCATGGACATCTGAGTCGTCCATCCCAACGCGGTCGAGGCGGTATCGTCGCTTGGGGCAGCTTTGACCGCTAGCGAAAACAACGACCCCGGGATCATCCCGCCGACCCCAGAAAATACCAACACCGCTGCCAGTTTGATTGCGACTGGGGTTGTGGGTGGGGTTGCAAAGACCACGAACGCGCCGATCGCCATGGCGGCGAAGCCGATGGTGAGCACCTTTTGCGAGGGCACACCGCGTTGCAGCAAACGCCCGCCCACCAGGTTGCCGGCAATGTTGGCTGCACTCGCAATGGCTGCCATGCTGCCCGCAGCAGCTGCAGAGGCGCCGCCGCTTTGTAGCAGCGTGGGTAAAAAACCAATCACTACAAGCCACTGCCCGCTGTAACAGCCAAAGGCCAAGGCCACGCGCCAGACCTGTGGCGTGCGCCAGACGGTAATCAGTCGGCGGCTGTCTAATTGAAATGCCCGGCTGGCGACTCGGGGTACGCCCCATGCAAATATGGCCGCCATCAACAGGGCTAGCCCGCCAAGGGCGGTCCACCACATGGCCCAACCGGCGTGTGCCATGAGTGGGGGGCCCAGCAGCAGGGCAGCTGCGGTGCCGGTTGGCATGAAGGTACCCCAAAAGCCCATCGCGCTGCTGAGGCGCGCGGGGTCTACCAGGGTGCGTAGCAAGGCCGGGCCTGGCACGATGACCATGAGGATTGCCGCCCCCTCAATCGCCCGCATCATGAGCAGCTGCGAGGCACTGGTGGCTAGCCCTGTTAGCAAACTGAGCGATCCCAGCAAGGTCAGGCCAGTCAGTAAGCTACGCCGCAGGCCAATGCCATCGGCGACCATACCGATGAGTACGGCGGTCAGCATGCCCGCCATTTGCGACAGCGATAGCAACCAGCCCGCTTGTACTAACGTGAGGCCCAGTTGGGTTTGCAGTACCGGTATGGCGGGGGCGACTTTGCCCACATGCATGGCCGCGACAATCCCGGCGGCCACCACCAACGCCGCGGGCAGGCCCGACGTTGGCTGTGCTTGGTGATTCGTTGGGTCAGTGGTAGCGGCGTTCATGTGCCGCTAGTTTATAGCGGCGTTCGCCTCGGTTGCTTTGTTTGATTTGGGGCCGTATTTCGATCGCCACTCGTGCGCCCGGGTGGTCCGGCGTGCGAACCTCGTAGTGCTTACCGGCGTATTCGTAGGTCACGCGGTAGCCGTCAGCCACACGCTGGTAGACCGTCTCATTGTTGCAGTGCTGAACCGACTGGTTTTGCCCGTTGGGCGTGGCTTCAATGCGGTCGCCAATCATGGCACCACCAATAATGCCGACTGCGGTGGCGGCGCTGTTACCGCCGCCTTTGCCGAAGCGGCTACCGATCACGCCGCCTGCAATCGCGCCCATCAATGCGCCCGCGCCTGATTTTTGTGGTGTCACGAAAACCTCTTGGGTGGTGCACACCTGTTGGGTCACGGGGACATGTTTGTAGACCGGTACCACATCGATCACCCGTGCCCACTCGGTGGCGTGTGCCTGGGTCGCCGAGAGGGGAATTGCGCCAATAATGCCCAAGGTGATGAGGCTGTTTTTGATGCCTTGTCTCATGACCACTCCTTTTTTGTCATTGAAGAGGTTTTTAATTTAATGAGTGGATGTGAGCGCCCTGTGACGCGTTTGTAAATTTATGTGAAGTTACCAGCCCACAAGGCTGACGCCCATGCGGACCGCGGTTCCGTCGGTCATACAACGGTGTGTCATGACAGCGGCTCTGTATCGGCAGCCAGCTGCGCACTGGCAGCGGCCTTGGCGGCGAACTCGGCGCGCAGGGCACGGAGTTTTTCGCGCGGGTCTTCCTTGGTGGTCGCTTCTTCTAATCCCATTTCGGCAATGAAACGGCTGGCCTTGCCCGCGACGGTTTCGCGACCCTTTTTACGACGCATCAGCCAGCTGACCGCTAGCGTGCGTTGTGCGCGGGTGATGCCCACATACATGAGTCGCCGCTCTTCCTCTAAGCGTTGCGCCAAGGCCTCGGGGGTGAGGCTGTCGTCATCGGTTTTGAAGGGCAGTAAGCCCTCATTCACGCCGGCCAACACGACATGCGGCCACTCCAAACCCTTGGCGGCATGCAGGGTGGAGAGCGTGACGACGTCCTGGTCTTGTTCGCGCTCCGAGATGGTCGATAGCAGGGCGATGGTTTGAATCACCTCGAGCAAGGTTTTTTTCTCGCTCTCGATCGTGACACCAGCGGTGTCATCAATCGTGCCACCACATCGCTGGCTCATCCAATCGACGAAGTCCATCACATTGGTCCAGCGTGCAGCGGCTAACTTCTCACTGTCCTCACCGTCCATCAGGTGTTGTTGGTAGCCAATGTCGCTGAGCCAACCCAGCATGAAAGCCTTGGCGTCTTCGGCGCCTTGAATGCCACGCGCGCGGTACGCCATATCGTTGATGTAACGACCAAATTCATGCAGCGAACCCACGGCTCGAGCGCTCAAAGCCGACGTGATGGAGTTGGCAAACAAGGCCTCGAACAAGCTGAATTTGTGCGCGGTGGCAAATGCACCCAACTGCGTCAGCGTGGTGTGACCGACACCGCGTTTGGGCGTGGTGATGGCACGCAAAAACGCGGGGTCGTCGTCGTTGTTGACCAGCAGACGTAACCAAGCGCAGAGGTCTTTGATTTCGGCGCGATCAAAAAAGCTCTGGCCACCGGAGACCTTGTAGGGAATTGCGGCTTTTCGCAACGCCTTCTCAAACACGCGTGCCTGGTGGTTGGCCCGGTACAGCACTGCAAAGTCTTTGAATGATTTGTGCGCCGATGTGGTCCGAAGACTTTGAATGCGGGCAACGACGCGCTCGGCCTCGTGGTCCTCGTTGTCGCAGGCGGCAATGCGTACGGGCTCGCCTTCGCCCAAATCGCTCCACAAGGTTTTCGGGAAGAGTTTGGGGTTGGGGCCAATGACGTTGTTGGCGGCTTTCAAAATGGCACTGGTGGAGCGGTAGTTTTGCTCGAGCTTGATGACCTTGAGCTCGGGGTAATCCACCGGTAACTTTTTGAGGTTATCCAAGGTCGCACCGCGCCAGCCGTAAATAGACTGATCGTCGTCACCCACTGCGGTTAAACGACCGCGATCCCCCACCAACAACTTGAGTAACTCGTATTGTGTGGCGTTGGTGTCTTGGTACTCGTCGACCAACACGTGTCCCAGTTGTTGTTGCCAGTGTTGGCGTACCGCGTCGTGCTCGCGCAGCAGCTTGAGGGGCAAGGAGATGAGGTCGTCAAAGTCAACGCTTTGATAAGCGGCCAAGCGCTCTTCGTAGCGGGCCATGATGACGGCGCAGCTGCGCTCGTCCTCATTAGTGGCGATGGCCAGCGCTTGTGCCGAATTGAGCCCTTGGTTTTTCCACGCACTGATCGCCCATTGCCACTGGCGCGCGGTGGCGTTGTCGGTTGAGCCGCCGCAATCCTTCATGATTTTGGTGACATCGTCACTGTCCAAAATCGAGAACTGCTCTTTCAAGCCCACGTAGCTGCCTTGCTGACGGAGCATACGCACGCCCAAGGCGTGGAAGGTGCAGATTAAAACCTCCGCAGCCCGCTTGCCCGCCAGTTGCTTGGCGCGTTCGCGCATTTCTGCCGCTGCCTTGTTGGTAAACGTGATCGCGGCGATGCGGCTGGGGCTCATGCCGCCGTCCATGAGATGAGCGATTTTGTGCGTGATCACGCGCGTCTTACCCGAACCCGCCCCCGCCAGTACCAGGCTGGGGCCGTGGACGTGGTTAACAGCTTCAAGTTGGGCGGCGTTCAGACCTGCAGACATGGGTTTTCTTTATTCAGCCCGATAGCAGGCAAGCACTTGATCATACCGCCTCCGTTCCGTAACAAATGTGCAACGCGTGCAACCGTTCAGCGCCGATAATGCCGGCCATGCTGAACATACTGTCCGTCACGTTTCCTTTTTTCGCGCTCGTTGCAGCGGGGTTTATTGCCACCCGTGTCGGCTGGTTGGCGCTGTCTGCGGTGCCGGGGCTGAACAGCTTCGTACTGTACTTTGCGGTGCCGTGCATGTTGTTTCGATTTGGTGCAAACACGCCCGTTGCCGAGTTGTTGAACCCAGCGGTATTCGGCATCTATTTGTTTTGCGCGCTCACCATGGTGACGGCGACTATTTTGATTACCAAACGCGGGGTCATCGGTTGGAATGACGCGTCGCTGGGCGCCTTGGTGGCAGCGTTCCCCAACACGGGTTTCATGGGGGTACCACTGCTCACGGCGCTGCTGGGCGCTGCCGCTGCGGGGCCAGCAATCGCCACGATTTTGGTTGACATCGTCATCACCAGCTCGTTGTGTGTGGCGCTGTCACGACTCGACGGCGCCGGTATCGATGGCGCGGGGCGCGCTGCCAAGCAAGCGTTGCGTCGCGCGGCCAGCAACCCCATGCCTTGGGCGATTTTGTTGGGTACAGTGGCGAGTGGATTCAGCATCCGCCTGTGGGATCCTTTGGACGATACCGTCGCGCTACTCGCCAACGCGGCATCGCCGGTTGCGCTGTTCACCATCGGCGCGGTCCTGGCGCGTTCACAGATGACCAGCGCCCACCCCATGCCCAAAGCGCATTACCTGCCGGGCACATTCCTCAAGCTGTTTGTTCATCCTGTGCTGCTGTGGTTACTGGGCAAAGGCGCCCAGATGGTCGGGTGGTCGATTGACGACTTCACGCTCACCTGCATCGTGTTGGTTGCCGCGCTGCCCAGCGCCAGTAATGTGTCGTTGCTAGCCGAGAGGTTTGGTGCCGATAACGGCCGTATCGCCCGCATCATTCTTGTCACCACTGTGGCGGCTTTCTTCACCTTCTCAGGCGCGGTGGCGTTGTTGACCTAGCTGGCTAAAAGCCTGTTTCGGGGGGGTGAACTTTCTGTATACTGTATGCAAAAAATTCATCCCCCATGTCTCCTTTATCACCCCTCAAAACCGCCCCCGACCTGGTCGATCAGGTTTACCGTACGCTGCTGGATGCCATCAGCGCCGGGACCATGGCGCCCGGTTCGCGACTCACGCAAGAGGACATTGCCATCAAATTGGGGGTGTCTCGCCAGCCCGTTTTGCAGGCCCTAAGGGAGCTGAAAAAGGATGGTTTTGTGACCGATGCCAAAGGGCGTGGTGTGTTGGTCACGCCGCTCGACCCTGAGTGGATGCGCAAGATGTACCAGGTGCGTGGTGCGCTGGACGCGTTGGCTGCTAAGTTGGCGGCGCAGCACCGTGCGGTGATCCCCGAAAAGCTCATCGCGCAGGGTCGCAAGGCGGCACTGGGCAGAGACGTGCAGGCCATGATTGACGCCGACATGGCGTTCCACCATGCCATTTATGAGGCTTCACAAAACCCCCTGATTGCGCAGACCGCTGGCCACCATTGGCAGCATGTGCGCCGTGTGATGGGAGCCGTTTTGCAGGAGTCTGGCCAGCGCGACACGGTGTGGGACGAACACGCAGCGATCGCGAAAGCCATCGCTGCGGGCGATGTCGCCAAAGCCGAGGCACTGGTCGCCGGTCATGGCGAGCGCGCGGGCACCCTCATGGTTGAAAAACTCACACTCGCCAGCGCTGCCTGAGTGCTGGCTTTAACGTTCACTGACTCACCCCACCAGGAGACAACGCATGAAACTAACCCCTGAGCAACTGGCCCAGTTTGACCGCGATGGTTACTTGTTTTTCCCCGGTCAATTCACCCCTGAAGAGACCCGCAAATTAACCGAAGCGGTCCCCGAGTTGTACAGCCGCCAAGAGGCTTACAACGTACGCGAAAAAGGCAGCAACGCGGTTCGCACCAACTTTGCCGCTCACCTGATCAGCGAGCCGTTTGCGCGCCTCGCTCGCCACCCCCGCATGATTGAACCGGTCGAGTCGCTGTTTGGCGAAAAGCTGTACATGCACCAATTCAAAATCAACGGCAAGATGGGTTTTGAAGGCGACGTGTGGCAGTGGCACCAAGATTACGGCACCTGGCTGAATGACGACATGATGCCCACCGAGCGCGCCATGAACGTGGCGATCTTTTTGGATGATGTGAATGATTTCAACGGACCTTTGATGTTCATTCCTGGTAGTCACAAAAAGGGCGTCATCGATGCCAAGCACGACCTCACCACCACCAGCTATCCCCTGTGGACGGTTGATAACAACCTGATCAGCCAGTTGGTTGAGCGCGCAGGTGGCAAAGGCGGCTACGACGCTGACGGTCGCTACCAGCCTGCGGGCATCGTGAGTCCCAAGGGACCTGCTGGCTCGATGATTTTGTTCCACAGCTGCCTGGTGCATGCCTCTGGTTCGAACATGTCACCTTGGAACCGCGTGGCGGTCTACCTGAGCTTGTGTGCAGTGAGTAATCACATTCGGCGTTTCAAGCGCCCGGAGTACATCGCCCATCGTGACTTCACGCCGATCGAGTGCCTGCCTGACGATTGCTTGGTGAAAGACTATCCTGTCGACACCCCTTGGAAAAATGGCCTGCCTGCTGGTGCCCTTGAGACATCGATGGATGTGATTGGCGCCACCGAGGAGCACGCAGCATGAGCTTGCACCAGCAGCTTTTGAAGCGCCAAGCCGATGGCAAACCGATTCGCGTGGGCCTGATTGGCGCCGGCAAATTCGGCTCGATGTACCTGTCGCAAATCCCGCGCACACCGGGCGTGCATTTGGTGGGTATTGCCGACTTGTCACCAGCCGCCGCGCGGACGAATCTGGCGCGCGTGGGGTGGGATGTGGGGCGTACAGAGGCCGCCTCGCTCGATGCCGCGGTGAAGAATGGTGACACCCACATCACCGAGGATTGGAAAGCGTTGGTGAGCCATCCCGCGATCGATGTGGTGGTCGAGTGCACGGGTCATCCGATTGCCGCCGTTGACCATTGCTTAGAGGCCTTCGCCCATGGCAAACACGTGGTGAACGTGACCGTCGAGGCAGATGCGTTCTGTGGACCGTTGTTGGCGCGCCGTGCGGCGCAAGCCGGTGTCGTTTACTCGTTGGCCTATGGCGATCAACCGGCCATGATCTGCGATTTGGTGGACTGGGCGCGGACCTGCGGTTTCCCGGTTGTGGCGGCGGGTCGCGGGCACAAGTGGCTGCCGCACTTTTGTAACAGCACACCAGAGACCGTGTGGGGCTACTACGGTCTGACGCCCGAGCAAGCAGCGCGGGGTGGCTTGAACCCGAAAATGTTTAACAGTTTCTTAGACGGCTCTAAGCCAGCCATCGAGAGTACTGCGGTCTCTAATGCAACCGGCTTGCAGGTGCCGAGTAATGGTTTGTTGTACCCACCGGCAAGCGTGGAAGACATTCCTTACGTCACCCGCCCTATCAGTGAAGGCGGCGTGCTTGAGCAAAAGGGCATGGTGGAGGTGATCTCCAGCCTGGAGGCCGATGGCCGCAAGATTCCCTATGACATTCGCATGGGGGTGTGGGTCACGGTTGAGGCCGAAACGGACTACATCAAGAACTGTTTTGAAGAGTACAACGCCCACACCGATCCCACTGGCCGGTACTTCACCCTGTACAAACGGTGGCACCTGATTGGCCTTGAGGTGGGTATGTCGGTGGCCAGCGTCGCCTTGCGCGGTGAGCCAACGGGCGTTGCCATGGGCTGGAACGCCGATGTGGTGGCTGCTGCCAAACGCGACTTGAAGCCTGGGGACACCTTAGACGGCGAAGGTGGCTACACCGTGTGGGGCAAACTGTTGCCCAGTAGCAAGTCGGTTCAATTGGGTGGCGTACCCTTGGGCCTTGCGCACGATGTGAAGGTGATTCGCCCTGTCCCGCAAGGCCAGGTCGTGACCTGGGCTGATGTTGCGATGGACACCACCACCCGTGCCTACCAGCTGCGCATGGAGCTCGAAGCGCTCAAATAGCCAGCGGGTCGACATCAATCGCCCAGCGGATGATGCCGCGTCCCTGGGCTGTGGCCCGCAGGGCATGAAGGTCCTGCTGCCACTGGCTCAAAAAACGTTGTAATACCGCGCGGTTGGCGCATTCCACCAACAATTGCGCGCGTTCGACATTGGCGATGCGCGCAATGGTTAGGGGCACGGCAGGGTAGAGAGCGACGCCGGCGGCGTCCGCCAGCGCCTGTCCCTGCGCTTTGGCTGCATTCAAAAAATCTTGCGCGGCGGCCTGCGTTTTGGCATCCGCGCGCAGCAGCGCTTGCGCCGCATAGGGCGGTAAGGTCGCGGCCTCACGCTCGGCTAATTCTCGTGCGGCAAAGCCGGCATAGTCGTGGTGGCGCAGTGCGGCGAATAACGGGTGATCAGGGTGCCACGTTTGCACCCACATCTCCGCCCGTGAGCCGAACCCCGCCTCACGGCCTGCCCGGCCAGCGGCTTGCATCAGTAAGGCGAACAAGCGCTCGGGCGCACGGAAGTCGCTGGCGTATAAACCGCCATCGGGGTTGATGGCGGCGACCAAGGTGATCCGCCGAAAGTCATGCCCCTTGGCCACCATTTGCGTGCCGACCAAGACATCCCAAGCACCGCCATGCATGGCAGCGAGGTGTGCATCGAGCTGGCCCTTGCCCTTTGCGGTATCGGCGTCCAAACGGCCTACTTTTAATGGCGTGCCATCGGCCTTCGTGGCGTGTGCCAGCAAGCCGGCGACGAGTTCTTCGAGTTGCTCGGTGCCACGGCCAACGGTTTGAATGTCTACGTTGCCGCACTGCGGACAGGCATGGGGCACCCGCTCAGCGAGGCCGCAATGGTGGCACCGCAGGCTTCGGTCTGATTTGTGAAACACGCGAAAGGCACTGCAATGCGGGCAGTCACTTTTCCAAGCGCAGGCGCCACAACTCAAAACGGGCGCATAACCACGCCGGTTGAGCAACAACAAACTCTGCTCGCCGTTTTGTGCCCGTTCAACAATCGCCTCGATGAGCGGTTGTGCCAGAACGGTCTGTTTGGGTTGACGCTGCATGTCGACCAGCCGCAAGGTGGGCAGGGCAGCACCGCCCATGCGACTGGGCATGTCGAATCGCAGGTAACGCCCTTGCCCGGCGGCATGCCAGGTTTCGAGTGACGGGGTTGCCGAGCCCAATATCACCCGGCAGCCTCGCTGCGCGTGGGCACGGTAAATGGCTAAATCACGTGCCGAGTAACGGGCCCCCTCTTGGCTTTTGTAGCTGGGGTCGTGCTCTTCATCGACCACAATCAGTTGCAGCTGTGGCAGGCTGGCGAAAACCGCCATGCGGGTGCCCAATACCACCCGCGCATGCCCTAAGTGGGCACTCAACCAGCTCTGTAGCCGCTGCGCGGGGGTGAGCCCGCTGTGCATGGCGACGACATGGTTGGCGCCGAAACGGTCAAAAAACCGTGCCTCGAGTTGCGGTGTCAAATTTATCTCGGGCACCAAAACCAAGATCTGCGCGGTGGGGTCTTGCGCCAGGCACTCCGCGGCGACTTGCAAGTAAACCTCGGTTTTACCGCTGCCGGTCGCGCCGAACAACAGAACCGGTTTGTCGGCACCCGCGATACCTGCGAGTGCCTCGCGTTGTTCGGGGCTGGCTTCGGGGGTGTCTTGGCTGGGCGTGCCATTGTCGGTGACAGCGACCGATCGAATTTTGCTGTTTCGAGTGAGACGTCGGGTCAGTTGCGTGGGGTCGAGTTTTTTGAGTTCGGGCGGCAGCGCCGCCAGCGCGACTTCACCCAAGCCCCGTTGGTAGTACTTGGCCGCAAAACCGACGAGTGCCAGCCAGTCTGGCCCCAGTGGGGGGAGCTGAGTCAGGCTTTCTGAGATGGGTTTGACGGATGCCGGATCGACGCCCTCGGGGCATTGGGTGTCGCAGGCCGCGACGATGCCCAGGGTGTCGCGTCTACCCAGCGGAACCCGCACCAAACAGCCCACTGGTAGAGTCGTCTCGCAGTGGTAGGTGAGGGCATGCGCCACGTTGCTGTGGGCAGGCGTTGCAACGATGACCGCGGGCCAATATGACATCTCTTAGCGTTCTTTTTTAATCTTTAAATTTGAAAATTCTGCTAAGTGCTTGATTTGGAAAGGGCTCTAAAGATGTCCAAAATTTCTGTGGATAACTTTGTTGATAGCTTGTCCAAACGCGTCGATCAGGGACTAAAAACAAGCATTTGCTTAGAATGCTTAAAATTTAAGCATCAAAAAAATCATTTAAAAACAACAATCTATTATTATTCTTCTTGATTTGCGTGAGATTTCCCCGTGTATACCGCGTTTTGAGGTTGTTTGGTACTTATGTGCACAAGTACCCTAGGGTGAACCCTAAATTTGTCAAGTTAAATTTGATTTATTTCGCCCGCATGGCCTTGGAATGACTGTGTACGGTATCCACCAGTACCGTCACATTCTCAGGCGGGGTAAATTGGCTGATACCGTGCCCCAGGTTGAAAATATGGGTCGGTCCCTTGCCTTGCCCCATGTGCGGTTGACCAAAACTGTCCAACACGGCCTTAGCCTGCTCGGCCACCTGCTCGGGCGAAGCGAAAAGCACATTGGGGTCAAGATTGCCTTGAATGGCATGGGTCGCGCCGAGCTGCGCGCGCGCTTTACCCAAATTGACCGACCAATCCATACCCAGAACATCGCAGTCCAATGTTTGCATTTCATTCATCCACAAACCGCCCCCTTTGGTGAAGACGATACGGGGTATGGTGTCACCATCAAAAGTTTTGTGGACCTTGGACAGGACCCGCTGGGTATAAGCCAAGCTGAACGACTTGAACTCAGCATCCGCGAGTACACCGCCCCAGCTGTCAAAGATCATCACGGCTTGGGCGCCCGCTTCGATTTGTGCATTGAGGTAGGCCGCTACGGCATCGGCGTTAATCGTCAGGATGCGGTGCATCAGGTCTGGGCGCTGATACATCAGCGTCTTGACCAGGCGGTAGTCGCTGGAGCCCGCACCTTCGACCATGTAGCACGCCAGCGTCCAAGGACTGCCAGAGAAGCCGATCAGCGGCACCCTGCCGTTTAGGGCTTTGCGAATCGAGGTGACTGCATCAAACACGTATTGAAGCTTGGCCATGTCAGGCACTTGCAATGCATTCACGGCGGCTTCGTCACGAACGACGGTGGCAAATTTGGGCCCCTCGCCGATGGCAAAACTTAACCCCAAGCCCATGGCATCCGGCACGGTGAGGATGTCAGAGAACAAAATTGCAGCGTCGAGCGGGAATCGCTCCAGGGGCTGTAGCGTGACCTCGGTTGCAAAGTCGGTGTTGGTTGCCAACCCCATAAAGCTACCCGCTTTGGCACGTGTTTCGCGGTACTCAGCCAAGTAGCGGCCTGCTTGGCGCATGAGCCAAACTGGTGTGTGGGGGGTGGACTCACGCAAACACGCGCGCAGGAAGGTATCGTTTTGTAATGGTGCAAACATGGGCTTGATTGTCGCAGTTTCCGCAC
>JBMTSM010000040.1:0-11979 GCA_049448275.1 Burkholderiaceae bacterium | reverse complement strand
GGACCATACCAGCCATGCACACAGCAAAATTCCGCAAACTTGATTTTGGTGTGACCGAGGTCGACATGCGCCAGGAGGCCGACGGCATCGCGTACCTCACGGCATCACAACCTTTGGCTCCCTACCCCACGCGTCTGACGGATCGCCTGATTCAGTGGGCCGCGCAGTCGCCCGAGAAAACGCTATTCGCGCGCCGGGAGAAAAACGAGGATGGCAGCTTTGGCGAGTGGCGTCACATCAGTTACCAAGAGGCTTATGAGACGGCGCAGCACATCGCTCAGGGGCTCATTAACCGGGGCTTAAGCGTCGACAAACCAGTCCTCATCCTGTCGGAAAACGACCTAGAGCATGCATTGCTTGCATTGGGTTGCCTGATGGTGGGGATTCCGTTTTGTCCCGCCTCTCCCGCCTACTCAACCATCAGCCAAGACTTCGAAAAACTGCGTCACATCGACCACACCATCACACCAGGGTTGGTGTTTGCTGCAGATGCCCTGCGCTACGGCAAGGCCATCCTCAGCGCCCTCAGCCCTGACGTGGAAGTTGTCCTCACGCACGGTACCCTCGACGACCGCTCCTGCACCACCTTTGAGTCCCTGTGCGCGACCCCCGTCACCCCCGAGGTGCAAGCCCGCATGGACACGGTCACTGGCGATACCGTTGCAAAATTCCTATTCACATCCGGGTCCACCAAACTGCCCAAAGCCGTGATCAACACGCAGGGCATGTGGTGCGCAAACCAACAGCAGATGTGTCAATCCATGCCGGTCCTGAAAGACGTTCCACCCGTGTTGATCGATTGGCTGCCATGGAACCATACCTTTGGCGGCAATCACAACTTTGGAATGGTGATCTACAACGGTGGAACGATGTACATCGATGACGGGAAACCAACGCCCGCGCTGATACAGGAAACCTTGCGTAACCTGCGCGAGATCGCACCCACGGTGTACTTCAACGTGCCGACGGGGTTTGAGCAAATCGCGAATGCCATGAAAGCGGATGGTGTCCTGCGAAAAAATCTCCTGAGCCGTGTGCATATGTTTTTTTACGCCGGCGCAGCCCTACCCCAACCGGTTTGGGACCGCCTTTACGAATGCCAAGAAGCCGAGCTGGGTGAACGTATCGCCATGACGACGGGTCTGGGCATGACCGAGTCCGGCCCCTTCGCCCTCTTTGTGACCAGCCCCAATGTGGCGGCAGGTGACTTGGGTATTCCAGCACCAGGGATCACCGTTAAATTAGTGCCCGATGGGGACAAAATAGAGGTCCGTTACAAGGGCCCCAACATCACCACGGGTTACTGGCGAGCCCCCGGAGAGACGGCTGCCAGCTTTGACGAGGAAGGTTATTTCCGATCAGGCGACGCGGTTAAATGGATTGACCCTCAAAACATTCACAAAGGCCTGAAGTTCGATGGGCGCATCGCCGAAGACTTCAAGCTCACAACGGGCACCTTTGTGAGTGTGGGACCGCTGCGCGCGCGTGTCATCGCTGCGGGTGCACCTTACGTGCAGGATGTGGTGGTCACCGGATTGAATCGCAATGAAGTGGGTGCTCTCATTTTCCCCACGGCCGCTATTCGGTCGTTGGCGCAACTGGATGCATCGGCTTCTCTCGCCGATGTGCTCGCAAGCCCGCAAGTGCAGGCGCATTTCCAACAGGTCGTCAATCAATTGGCGGCGACAGCGACAGGCAGTGCCACGCGGATCGGCCGTGCCGTGCTGCTGAGCGAGCCGCCCTCAATCGATAAAGGCGAAGTCACTGACAAGGGCTCAATCAACCAGCGCGCGGTGCTGAAACACCGTGATGCGCTGGTCGAGGCCCTCTACAGCGGCACGGCGGATCACATCATTCAACCCCAATGAAATCAGGTAGGTACTTTTTATGAACATCCAAGGACAGGCCGCACTCATCACGGGCGGCGCATCGGGGTTGGGTGAGGCTACCGCTCGCGAACTGGCTCGACTGGGTGCGAAAGTCGCCGTACTCGATGTCAATCTGGCTCAAGCCCAGCAGGTCGCAGCCGAGATTGGGGGGATCGCCTGTGCGTGCGATATCACGGACACCGCAAGCGTCGAGTCCGCACTGGCGACGGCAACCAACGCACATGGGCCTGCGCGTATTCTCATGAACATTGCCGGTATCGGCACAGCAAAACGCGTGGTTGGCAAAGACGGTAACGCGGCCCCCCTCGAAGATTTCGCGCGCGTGATCAATGTCAACCTGCTGGGTGCATACAACATCAGTCGCTTGTTTGCAGCGAGCTGCGCAAAGCTGTCACCTGGTGAGGATGGGCAACGCGGTGTCCTGTTATTCACGGCATCAGTTGCTGCCTATGATGGTCAAGTCGGACAGCAAGCCTACAGCGCGTCAAAAGGCGGTTTGGTCAGCATGACATTGCCGATGGCACGCGACTTGGCGCAGCATGGTATCCGCGTCTGTACGATTGCGCCTGGCTTATTTGCAACCCCCTTGATGGCAACTCTGCCTGAGCCCGTCCAACAATCACTTGCAGCCTCGATACCGTTCCCAGCGCGGTTAGGTAAGCCAGCAGAATTCGCCCAGTTGGCTTGTCACATCGTCAACAATGATCACCTGAATGGGGAAGTCATCCGTCTAGACGGTGCACTGCGCATGGCGCCCCGCTGACCGACTCCATCGCAATTCCCTCGGATGAATTACCAGCCAAATGCCTTGGAAGCCACCTTCTTCATGGAGACGGTGCTCAACGCGTCCGAGCGATTGGCGGAGTTACCACCATTCCAAGAAGTCGATGCAGCCTTGATGGCGCAAATCTTAGAGGAAGCTGGGAAATTCATCAGTGACGAGATCGCGCCCCTTAACCAAACAGGTGATGCTGAAGGTGCCAAATTCAGCCAGGGCCAAGTCACAATGCCGCCGGGATTCACGGCGGCCTATCAAGCGTTTTGGCGAGCCGGTTGGGCTTCATTGACGGCAGATACAGAAGATGGCGGACAGGGTCTCCCCACGCTACTCGATAGCGTCCTGTATGAATGGCTATCAGCAGCTAACCATGGGTGGACCATGGCTCCAGGCCTGCTGCACGGTGCCTATGAATGCATCAAGCATCACGCCAGCGACGAACTGAAAACCGCTTATCTCAGCAAGATTGGCTCGGGTGAATGGCTGGCCACCATGTGCCTAACCGAGCCACACGCGGGCAGCGACTTAGGGCGTGTTCACACAAAAGCCAGCCCCACAATGGATGGTCAATTCCGTATCAACGGAACAAAGATTTTTATCTCAGGCGGCGAGCACGATCTAACAGATAACATCGTGCACTTGGTGCTGGCACGCCTACCTGACGCACCGCCGGGACCTAAAGGGCTGTCACTTTTTTTGGTGCCTAAGTTTTACGACGATGGCACGCGCAGCGCGGTCTGTTGCGAGCGGATTGAGGAAAAGATGGGCATTCATGCCAGTCCAACGTGTGTGATGCGATTTGATGACGCGTTGGGTTGGATGGTCGGCGAGGCCAATAAGGGCCTGAACGCCATGTTCATCATGATGAATGCAGCCCGCCTGCATGTCGCTTTGCAAGGGGTTGGCCTGTTGGATGCCGCTTGGCAAAAGGCCAATGCCTATGCCCATGAGCGGCGGCAAATGCGTGCGCCAAAGGCACACGGAACGCAGAACTCAAATAACCAAGATCACCAAGGACCCGACCTGATCGTCGCACACCCCGCCATCCGGCGCGTGCTGGATACACAGCGCGCCTGGATCGATACCTCGCGGGTGTTGGCTTATGAGACCAGTTTGGCCCTTGACATCGCCAAGCACCACCCCGATGCCAAACAGCGAGAGGCGGCTAATCGGTGGTGCGCCCTCGTAACCCCTGTCTTGAAGTCAGCCTGTACAGATCAAGGGTTCCATGGCGCGAGCGAGTGCCTACAAGTCTTTGGTGGACACGGCTACGTGCGCGAGTGGGGCATTGAGCAACACGTCAGAGACGCGCGTATTGCCATGATCTACGAGGGTACGAATGAAATTCAAGCGCTCGACTTACTGATGCGCAAGGTGCTGGCTGATGGTGGCACAAACCTCTTTCAACTGTGCGACCAACTCATGCTTGACATCGATGGCACCGAGGCTGATGGCGCGCACGCCATAAAGCAACTCAATGAGCTACGGGCAATCACGGCGCAGGCTATCGCCGTATCTGAACAACCCACAGGGGTCACAACCTTGAGTGCCATTGCAGGGGACTACCTGCGCCTCACTCACCTTGCCCTAATGGGCTGGGCATGGCGTCGAATCAGGGCTGCAATCGAAGCGGATGATCCTCGATGGGCAGATCAGGACCGCGCTCTAAAATCATGGGTTTTACCGGAATTCAATATGCGCTTGACCATTATTCAGACGCAGTTTGCCTCGCCATGAGTGATTCACTTGACCTAACCGCGCTCGAATCATTGGTAGGCTACAACGCGCGACGCGCCGCACTCACGATTATCGGGCGCTTCACTGAGAACATGGCACGATTCGAATTGAGCCCCGTTGATTTTTCGGTGTTATCGGTCATACACCACAACCCAGGGGTCACCTCCCGACAGCTGTGCCTGGCGCTCAACCTGTTACCGCCTAATATGGTGGTTTTCCTGCGCACCTTTGAGAAGCGTCACCTGATTAAGCGCAGCCCGCACCCGACGGATGGTCGGGCGATTGGTCTGTCTCTGACGCCCGAAGGTACTGCACTCATGACAGAAGCCGAAGCCGTCGCATCGGTATCGGACAACGACGCCGTCGGCACACTTACCAAAGCCGAGCTGGCTACCCTGCGCCGGTTATTGATGAAGATTTACCAGCCCAAATAAATCAGCGGCAGCTTTTCAAGATACCTGCAAAGAATTGCGACAACGCCGTGTAGGCATCCAACGGCAAAACGTGGGCCACGTATTGATCGGGTCGCACCACGACCATGCAGCCTTGCGCGCGGTCAATACCGCGCAGGTCGAAGATGTCCCCCACCCCTTTGTGGTCGACGCAAAAGACCTTTTCATGGTCTTGCAAACCCAAGGCGCCGGTTTTGGGACGCAGCAAATCGGGCATCGTTTCGTAAGCCAATTGATCGAAGGTCTGCTGAAAAATCACGCGCACATCGATGACAGCGTCGATGTCCTCGCCGGGACGGGTGTGACGCACAACAGGCGAGTCTGTCGCTGACGCCAACCAATCAGCCAGCTTACGAACCGCCGAGCCCGACTCAGCGCGGTCGCCTTGACCAGCAAACACGTACAGTCGCCACCGGGCATCAGCTTGCGCCACATGGCCCAACTGCATCTGCTTGGCATCAGCCAAGCGCACCACGGGTGCCGAGTGGAACCGACGCCCAACCACCTCCCCTTTGGCCAATGCTTGATGCGCATCGCCTGCAAACAGGTCAGAGGCATCGTAGTGCACGGCATTGCCGCCTGTGAACTCTAAATTGTCTTTGAATTGCCGGATGATGCGCGGCTCCTCCAACCCCTCGCGCTCAGCCGATGTGGTGGGCGCTGACATCACGCGTGACCATTTGTGATCAGTCTCGACCAGACGCTTGGCCTCCGTGAAGCGCTCTTTCGAGTAGCTGCGTAACAGTTGGGCGTCAGCGCGGCCTTGCAGCACCTGCACCAACTTCCAACCCAAATTAAACGTGTCTTGCATGGATACGTTCATCCCCTGCCCCGCCTTGGGCGAGTGGGTATGACAAGCGTCCCCTGCGGTGAAGACTCGGGGGTTGCGATCAACGCCTTCTGGCACATCATCGAACTTATCCGTGATGCTGTGCCCAATGTCATAAATCGACCACCAAACGACCTCTTTAACGTCGAACGAATAGGGACTGATGATGCGATTGGCAGCCGCCAACATGTCCGCTTGCGACAGCTTGCGCTGCACCGCCCGCTCGCCCACATTGAGCTTATCGAGCTCGACATAAATACGGAAGATGTATCCCCCCTCGCGCGGCAGGAGCAACAGGTTGCCTTCGCTGGCTGAGGAGATCAAGCACTTTTGACGAACATCTGGGAAATCCGTGTTGGCCAAAAGGTCCATCACCCCCCACGCCTGATTTGCGGCATCGCCATGTAACTCACCACCAATCGCTTTGCGAACAGCTGAATGCGCGCCATCGCAACCGACAACGTAGTTGGCCCGAACCTGACGGGTCGCCCCCCAATTCAAACCCGAGGCGTCACGCAGCGTCACCGTGACCGGATAGTCATCGGTGGTCGAGTCAATCTCGACATTCAATATCTCCCATCCGTAGTCAGGCTCCAAACGGGAAGGTGAATTTTTCATGACCTCCAAAAACAGCTCGTGCAAGCGTGCTTGGTTGATCAAGATATGCGGCATCTCTGAGCTGTCGTCGGCCACGTCTTGTACGCGTCCTACCCGCTTGATGTGCGACGGATTCGCGGGATCGGGCATCCAGAATGCCGTCTGATTCACCCAATAGGTCTCTCGTTTGACTTTGTCTGCAAAGCCAAAAGCCTGGAACATCTCCATCGATCGGGTGTTGATGCCGTCGGCTTTCCCCTTGATGATGTTGCTGGGCATGCGCTCAACAATCAACGTCTCGATCTCGGGGAATTGCGCCAGCTGTGCAGCCAGGCACAGACCGGCTGGACCAGTGCCCGCGATCAGCACATCAACGGTTTCGGGCAATGGCTCATGCGGCCCGCGGTTTCGTCGATTGGGAGCAGCTTGTTTGATATCTGGATTGCCGCCACGAAAACCATCTCTATAAAACTGCATATGCCAATTTCAAGTCAAATTGTTATCTATTGTGATCAAGCAGCTGACTTGCTTTTGCCCGACCCAAGGTAGGTCTCGATGACACGTGGATCTTTAGCCAACTCGCCCGCGGGGCCTTGTAAACTGATATCGCCGGTTTCGAGCACGTAGGCATGATCAGCGACAGCCAACGCGGCGCGGGCATTTTGCTCAACCAGCAGGATGCTGACACCACTTTCACGTAGGCGCTCGATAATGTTGAAAATTTCCTTTACCACCCGCGGCGCTAAACCCAAACTGGGCTCATCCAGCATGAGTAATTTCGGTTGCCCCATCAGGGCGCGCGCGACTGCCAGCATTTGACGTTCCCCGCCCGACAAAGTCCCCGCCATCTGTCGCTCACGCTCCTTCAGCCTTGGAAAAAGGCCGTAGACCTGGTCCAGCCCATCTCGCCATTGGCGATCCCCGAGCTTCATTGGGCGATAACCGCCCAATAACAAATTGTCAGCCACCGACATGGTGGTGAAAAGCTCTCGGCGCTCAGGCACCAAAGCAATTCCCAACATTACCCGCTCTTCAAGCGTGGTGTCATTGATGGCTTGTCCATTGAACTCAATGCCACCACTCGCTTTCAACAGGCCCATGAGCGCATTCAAAGTGGTGGATTTACCGGCGCCATTGGGACCAATCACTGTGATGACCCCGCCTGGCATGACCTCCAAGCTGATACCGTGCAACACCTCTGCCTTGCCGAAGCCGGCATGCATGTTCGTCACTTTCAAAATTGGGACGGTCATCGTCAATGCTCCGTTCCTAAATAGGCTGCACGCACTTTGGGATCTGCTTGTACCTCTTCGGGCGTCCCCTGCGTGAGGTAGGTGCCAAACTCCATCACAACGATGGTTTCGCACACGTCCATCACCAAGTCCATATCGTGTTCCACCAGCAAGATACTCATCCCTTCGGACTGCAGTTGACGTAGAACACGCATCAATTCTTGCTTTTCAAGATAGCGCAAGCCTGCTGCCGGTTCGTCAAGTAACAGCAGTGTTGGGTCGGCGCATAGGGCGCGAGCAATTTCCATCAGACGCTGCTGCCCCATCGGCAGGTTGGCCGCTTGCTCATGCATCCAGTCACCCAAACCGACCCGCTTCAGCTGACGCTCGGCTTCGGCCATGATGGATTTCTCCTCACCACGGTTGCGTCGCAAAATGGCACTGAACACTTCCCCTTTACTGCGGGAATGCGCACCTATGGCCACGTTGTCCAGCACACTCATCTCAGGAATCATCTTGACGTGCTGGAAGGTGCGCATCAAACCACGCTTCGCGATGTCACGCGCATGCAAGCCATGCACCGGCTGACCACCAAAATACACCTCCCCACCGCTCAATGGCAGCGTACCCGTGATGAGGTTGAAGGTTGTCGATTTACCCGCGCCATTAGGTCCAATCAATCCCACTATCTGTCCTGCGCGCACTTGGAAGCTGATGTCATTGACCGCGACCAGTCCTCCAAAACTCTTTCTGATTTTTTGGACATCCAGCACCACATCCCCCATGGCTGGCTTGATACGCTGTGCGAGCACGTCGGCGTCATCCCAGTCACGTGTTCTTTCGGTCTTACCAAGACCCTGCTGCACCCATGACCACAGACCGTCTGGTCGATACTTCAGGATGAGCACCAGCATCACACCAAAAACAATGCTCTCAAAGCTCCCACTCATCCCCAGTAACTGCGGCAGCCAAGCCTGCAACTGCTCATCAAGCACACGCACCACGCCAGCGCCCAGCCAAGCACCCCAGAGGCTACCCGCACCACCGACGACAACCATGAACAGGTACTCGATACCCCATTTCAGGCCGAATGCCGAGGGATTAACTGCGCGTTGGTAGTAGGCCATGAGCCAGCCTGCCACACTGGCCAATACCGCCGCGATCACAAAAATTGTCACTTTGTAGCCAAACGTATCGACGCCCATCGCTTCGGCCATTTGTCGGCCATCTTTCAATGAGCGAATCGCACGTCCCGGTCTTGAATTCAATAAAAAAGTCAGCGCCACAGTGGCCACCCAGAGCAAACTCCAAGAGACCACAAAGAAGCCTCGACCTTGACCAATCTCATGCCCGAACAAAGTCAAGCTGTTCAATCCAATCAAACCATCGTATTTACCCAGAGCCTCTAAATTACCCATGAGGTAGTAGAGCGACAGTCCCCACGCGATGGTGGCTAGCGGTAGGTAGTGCCCAGACAGGCGCAGGGTGATACGACCGATCACCCAGGCGCTGACACCCGTTAGGGTGACGCCCAGAATCAGCGTCACGGTCGGCGGCCATCCCAGGTTAAGCGCGCACCATGCCGCTGTGTAAGCGCCAATACCAACGAATGCCGCTTGTCCGAAGGATGTCAATCCGGCCACCCCCGTCAATAGCACCAACCCGAGACAAGTCAATGCAAACAGACCCGTGTAATTCAGTTGTGCGACCCAGAAAGCGGGTAACGGTAAAAGGGAGAGCAGCACGATAGCGGCAAGAACCACCAAGAGGTTGTATCGACGTAACCGGCTCACCTCAATGCTCCTCTTCATCGTCTGTCACGTGACGCGAACGCAGCCACAGCGCTGGAAGGATTAGCGCGAACACAATGACCTCCTTGAATGCACTCGCCCAAAACGAGCTGAAGGCCTCAACCAACCCCACACCCAATGCCACCACAAGCGCGACGGGATAACTGGCCAGCCCCGCAATGACCGCTGCAACAAAGCCCTTGAGCCCGATCAAAAAGCCTGAGTCATAGAGAATGGTTGTTGTAGGCCCTATCAACAGGCCAGACAAGGCACCGATAAAGGCCGCCAAAGTGAAAGTGAGTTGTCCTGCCGTGTGGGTCGAAATACCCATCAGGCGTGCGCCGTTGCGATTGACGGCTGTCGCACGCAGCGCTTTTCCAAACAGCGTGTTCCCAAAAAAGTACCACAGCGCCACAATGAACAGCAATGCCGTGACAAAAATAATCACCGCCTGTCCATTGATCGGTACGGTACCGATCTGCAGGCGTTCATCCCAAAAGGCTGGGTTACGAAAGCCCTCCGGACCAAAAAACAGCAGTGCGAGCCCCGTTAACGCAAAGTGAACCCCCACCGACACGATGAGCAAAACAAGTGGGGTAGCCGACTCCAGCGATTGATAGGCCAAACGATACAGCAGTGGACCCATAGCGGTCACGAGTGCGAGGCTAAGCAAGACCATCGACCACATGGGAAGCTCGTGAGGTGCCAACCAAATCGCAAGTCCAGCCGCCATAAACGGAATGAGCAAGGGCTTGACCGCTCGGGTCAACGCCTGGTGAACGGCAGCCCCCGCTCGCACGGCGCCAACGCCCTCTTGCAGGGATACCACCAACGCCATGATTAGAAGCAACCACACAGTGCCGGGCACCTTGTGGTCGATAAACATCGCCAAAGTGAGTGCACCAAATGCGACGAACTCACCCTGTGGAATGAAAATGACACGGGTCACCGCAAACACCATGACAGTAGCCAGGCCAAGCAACGCATAAATCGCGCCGTTGGTTAGGCCATCGACGGCCAGCATGCCTGCAATCGTGATGTCCATGGTGATCCCGTCTGACGTCGCTGCTTACTTCAGCACTTCAAAGGCGCCGTTTTTCACGACAACCATCACACCCGTTTCATTGGTGTAGCCCCAGTGATCACTGGCACTCCAGTTCATCACGCCGTGGGAAATCACGGTACGGCCCATGGTGTTCAGCGCATCAAGTAAAGCCAAGCGGAAGGCTTCGGTACCGGGCTTCGCCTTCTTCAACGCGATTGGAATGGCTTTTTCCATCACGACCATGAAGTCGTATGAATGGCCCGCAAACGGACTCAGCTTATCGCTACCTGTCGCCTCTTTGAATTTCTTGGCGAAGTCCATTGATACAGGTCTAGAGGGGTGACCAGCGGGCAATTTGTCAGCGAAGATCGCCGGCCCTGACACCACGAAAGTACCCTCCACGGCCTTGCCACCAATGCGCATCAAGTCAGGGCTGGCTGCGCCGTGTGTTTGATACGTGAGGCCCTTGTATCCACGGTCACGAAGCGCAATCTCAGGCATCGGCGCAATAGAGCCGGAGGCAACCACCAAAACCGCATCAGGGTTGGCTGCAACCAGCTTCAGGGCCTGAGGCGTCACACTGGTGTCAGTGCGTGCAAAACGCTCCACGCCGACCAGTTTGATATTGGCCTCCTTGAGCATGGGCTCCATGGCCTTGAGCCAACCCTCGCCGTAGCCGTCAGAGTAACCAATAAAGCCCAAGGTCTTAACGCCCTTGGCCTTGATGTGCTGCATCATGGCATGCGCCATCACATTAAAGCCCTGCGGCAGGATGAAGACGAACTCACCATCCTTACCCGGTGCGCCCGAAATTTGTACGGTTTTTCCTTCGGTTGCAATCGGACCAATCGCCATGGTCGTGGGCGTCAAGTTGCCGCCGAAAATCACGTCAACTTTGTCTTGGCTAACAAAGCGACGCGCGTTTTGTGCCGCCTTACCGGGGTCAGACGCGTCGTCAAGAACGATCACGTTCACCTTCTCACCCGCGATCGAACTGGGAAACGTCTTGATCATGCTCTGCATGGGCAGGCCCAAAGCGGCACCACCACCGGTCAGCGAGAGGTTGACGCCAATGGTGATGTCGGCCCAGGCAGCCGTGCTCATCGCCCCCATAGTGACCATGGCCACCAGTGTTTGTTTTAACTTCATGACTATCTCCTTCATGTATTTAGAACCGCCTACTTCGCACTAACCGTCCGGATCTAAGATCCCGCGCGCATTGACGCACATGACGGCAGAACCAGACAAAAGCGTCTGATCGCCGTTTGAATTATTGTTATGTTTCATAAATAATTACAACCCCTGTACACAAGGATTTTTTAAGTAAAAACCCTAAACGCAGGGGGGGATCAAGGCGGCGCCATTCGCCTCAAGGAACCCGCACGAATTTCCCGAAATGCTGCTTCTGCATGAACTCGGTCTGTGCTTGCGCGACCTCTAAGAGCGGGACAACCTTGGCCACTTGGGGCTGATTTTCATGACGCTCTGTCAGCGCCTAGAGATTAGGAAACATTGGCTGATGCCACAGCGAGCAGCACGGTGTCAGCGGGCCTCACTTGTGCGCGTAGCAGTCACTCGGCGATCTAGCTTTTCTGCAAAGGTGGCGCGTCGCCGCCCGATTCTGCGCCTG
>JBMTSM010000039.1:0-11996 GCA_049448275.1 Burkholderiaceae bacterium | reverse complement strand
TGGCCATGCCACAGGCGGCGACTGACTACATTCGCAAGTCTGTCTGGACACAGATAAAGCCTTAAGCTGGCTCACACACCGGGTGCAGGGTGGCGTGTGGAGCACGTACACTAGGCACTCGACGTTTGTTTGCTCGTCACCCAATTTATGACTCAAACCACCTCACAACCTATCCGTGATGCGAATCGCGAAGACGCGAGCCGCATGGCGATCATCAGGCGTCAGCGCTGGGAAGACCTGCTCTTCCACGGGGTCACCAAGTTCTTCGCAGCGACGGTATTGCTGGCTTTGCTCGGCATTATCGTGTCCTTGTTCGTTCGGGCTTGGCCAGCCTTGGAGGGGTTTGGTTTTGGGTTCTTCACCAAGGTCGAGTGGGACATTGTTAATGACGACTTCGGCGCGCTGATTGCGATTTACGGCACCGTCATCAGCGCAACAATCGCACTCGTGATCGCGGTACCGCTCAGTTTTGGTATCGCCTTGTTTCTCACGGAAACCTGCCCCGTGTGGTTGCGTCGTCCGCTGGGTATTTGTGTGGAACTGCTCGCGGGCGTCCCCTCGATCATCTACGGCATGTTCGGTTTGTTCATTTTCGCGCCGCTGTTCGCCGAATATGGCCAACCCTTGTTGTCCGACACATTTGGTCAAATTCCTGTGTTTGGTGTTCTGTTTTCCGGCGCTGAAATCGGCCTGGGTATTCTCACAGCAGGTCTGATTTTGGCGGTCATGATTCTGCCGTTTATCGCCTCTGTCATGCGCGATGTCTTTGCGATCGTACCGCCCGTTTTGAAAGAGTCAGCCTACGGCATCGGCTGCACCACTTGGGAAGTTGTCACGCGCATCGTGTTGCCCTACACACGCGCCGGTGTGATCGGCGGCATTATGTTGGGTTTGGGCCGCGCGCTCGGCGAGACGATGGCTGTGACCTTCGTGATCGGCAACGCGCACAAATTAAGCCCATCACTATTTGGTCTCGGTAACTCAATCGCCTCGACGCTGGCCAACGAATTTGCCGAAGCAGACAGTGAGCTGCACGTATCCTCGCTGTTTGCGCTCGGATTGGTGCTTTTCCTAATTACCTTTGCTGTCTTGTCCGCGGCGAAATTTATGTTGATGCGTATGGAAAAGGCTCAAGGGAGCAAAACATGAGTAATCCCGTCGCTTCACCCAATCGCCCTGTGCGCGAATTGGGGCCCAAGCAGGCGTCGTCACTGTATGCCGGACGCCTGCGCCGAAATCGTATCGGTTTGAGCCTGTCCATGCTGGCGATGGCGCTCGGTCTGGTCGCCTTGTTCTGGATCCTAAGTGTCCTGCTGTACAAAGGTTTTGATGCCATCAGCTGGTCCATGTTCGTCGAGTCAACACCGGCACCTGGTAGCGCTGGTGGTCTGGCGAACGCCATTTTGGGGAGCTTGCTCTTGGTTGCGGTGTCGGCTTTGGTCAGCACGCCGATTGGTATTTTGGCTGGCATTTATTTATCGGAATATGGATCCGCGACGCGATTTGGCTCGGTCACACGATTCGTCACGGACATCATGCTCTCGGCGCCGAGCATTGTTATTGGTTTGTTTGTGTACGCGCTCGTCGTCGCGCCCATGGGCTATTTTTCAGGTTGGGCGGGTTCGGTTGCGCTGGCGCTGATTGCGCTCCCAGTCGTCGTTCGAACCACCGAAAACATGTTGCGCTTGGTGCCGGCGCCGCTGCGTGAGGCGGCGACCGCGTTGGGTGCGCCCAAATGGCGCGTGTCCATGTCTGTGGTGCTGCGTGCTTCGAGCAGTGGTGTAGTCACGGGCATCCTGCTGGCTGTCGCTCGTGTGAGCGGGGAGACAGCCCCGCTTTTGTTCACCGCGTTGAGCAATCAATTCATGAGCAGTGACATGTCTCAGCCCATGGCCAGTTTGCCTGTTGTGATCTATCAATTCGCGATGAGCCCCTACGAAGACTGGGTCTCGTTAGCCTGGGGTGGTGCGTTACTGGTGACCTTTGCGGTACTGACACTCAACGTCATCGCTCGCGTGGTTTTCCGGGACAAGAGCAAGGTTTAAGGCAGCCCGCGCAATAATCAATGAAGTTGGAAACAAGCTTATGTCATCAGTGAATCACGCGACTACCGAAGCCAAAGCGCCAGAGAAACTCGCGCTTGAAGTCAAAAACCTGAACTTCTTTTATGGCAAGTTTCAAGGACTCAAGGATATTTCCCTTGGCATTGCTGAGCGCAAGGTGACTGCCTTTATCGGTCCCTCAGGATGTGGCAAATCAACGCTCTTGCGCACTTTCAACCGTATGTATTCGTTGTATCCTGGGCAACGCGCTGAGGGCGAGATCAATTTCTACGGGCAGAACATTTTGTCATCCAAGCAGGATCTGAACTTGCTTCGCTCGCGCATCGGTATGGTGTTCCAGAAGCCGACCCCATTTCCGATGTCCATCTACGACAACATCGCCTTTGGCGTCCGGTTGTATGAAAAGTTGTCTGCCAGTGAAATGGATGACCGGGTCGAGTGGTCGCTGCGCAAGGCCGCGATTTGGGATGAGGTCAAAGACAAGTTATCTCAGAGTGGTCTGTCTTTGTCGGGCGGTCAACAGCAACGCCTGTGTATTGCGCGCAGTGTTGCTATCAAGCCGTCTGTGTTATTGCTGGATGAGCCGACCTCGGCGCTCGACCCCATCTCGACCGCAAAAGTCGAAGAGTTGGTGCACGAGTTGAAAGAGGACTACACCATTGCCATCGTGACGCACAACATGCAGCAAGCGGCGCGGGTGTCCGACTACACAGCGTATATGTATTTGGGCGAGATGATTGAATTTGGTGACACAGAGCAGCTGTTCTTCAAGCCCAAGCGCTCGGAAACAGAAGATTACATTACGGGAAGGTTCGGTTAATCATGAGCGGAAAACACATTTCATCGCAATTCGATTCAGAACTAAACGCCATTTCCACCCGCGTGATGGAGATGGGCGGCGTGGTCGAGTTGCAGTTGCGCACGGCGATCTCGGCGTTGTCTGAGATGGATATAGACGCGGCCAACAACGTCATTGAGTTGGAAGCCGAAGTCAACAATTTCGAGTTGGAGCTGGATCACGACATTTCATCAATCATTGGTCGGCGTCAGCCAACCGCGCGTGATCTGCGCTTGTTGATGGCCATGTCGCGCACCACGGGAAACCTTGAGCGGGCTGGCGACGAAGTCACCAAGATGGCGCGCATGGTGCAATCGATCATTCAGAGCGGTGAAGCGCGCTCCTTGCCGACATCGGAGCTGCGTTCCGCAAGCGAATTGGCTTCGGGCCTGTTGCGTAAGTCATTGGACGCGATCGCGCGCTTGGACATCCATATGGCGTTGAGCATCATCAAAGAAGACGATCTCATCGACCAAGAGTACAACGGTTTCTTGCGCAAGCTCATGACTTACATCATGGAAGACCCGCGCACGATATCCGCATCCCTGAACCTGTTGTTTCTGGCAAAGGCCATTGAGCGTGTCGGCGATCACGCCAAAAACATTGCCGAGTCAACGATTTATGTGGTGAAGGGTGAAGATGTGCGGCACTCGTCACTTGAGAGCGTGGAATCGCTGGTCAAGTAAAGAGGCGACGGCATTTGGCTACCAAACCGTCGGTTCTCGTCGTTGAGGATGAACCGTCAATTGCCGAGTTGATCGCGGTCAATCTGCGGCACAGCGGATTTGAGGTAACGGTGGTTCATGAGTGTGTTGCGGCCCAACACTTCATCGATACCGCGCTGCCGGACTTGTTGCTGCTGGACTGGATGCTTCCCGGTCAAAGTGGCGAGAGCCTAACCCGACGGCTGCGCGCCAACGACCGAACCAGTGATTTACCGATTGTCTTGTTGACGGCTCGTGGCGACGAGGCTGATAAGGTCGCAGGCCTCAATGCAGGCGCCGACGATTACGTCACCAAGCCGTTTTCTACCCAAGAATTAATTGCGCGATTGCGTGCGGTATTGCGTCGTCGTACGCCAGCGCCATCGTCAACAACACTACAAATTGGCCCACTCAGCTTAGATGTCGCTGCCCATCAGGCGATCCATGCGGGCATCCCGCTCAAACTCGGACCGACCGAGTTCAAATTGCTGACCTATTTCATGCAACACGTGGGACGCGTGCATTCTCGTGCCCACCTGTTGGATGCGGTTTGGGGGAATCAAGTTGCGATTGAGGAGCGAACCGTTGACGTGCATATCAAGCGCTTGCGCGAGGGATTGGGTGAGGGTAGTCATTTGCTAGAGACGGTTCGTGGTGCTGGCTACCGGCTCGTCATCTCTGACTGATTGCTTGTAGAAGCGCCGATTAGGCAAGGCATAATTCGGGCATGATTACGCGCTTCTTTGAACTCGCCGCATTGGTGTTCGGCGGTTGGGTCCTTGCCCGATTGCTGGGCCTTGTGGTCGGAGCGACCATCATCGGCCCGCTGGCGGGTATCGCCTGTTGGGTGATTTGGGATGGTGTCCGCGCCACTAAAGTGACGACCTGGTTGCAATCTCGACGCTACAACCAACCACCCAAGCTTTACGGCGTTTGGGGCGATGTTGTAGAACGATCTCGCAAAGCATTTCGACGACTTCAGCGACGCGCACAAGATCGTGAACAGCGACTTGAGGAGTTTTTATCCGCCATTCAGGCATCGCCCAACGGTGTGATACTGCTAGACGAATTTGGGCGAATTGAATGGTCGAATCAAGCTGCCAGTGAGCACCTCGGACTCGATCCCCGACGTGACGTGCGTCAATACATTCGCAATCTTGTGCGAAGCCCTGCCTTCGCGGCCTACGTTGCCAAAGGCGATTTCAGCGAATCAGTTTTGATTGAGGGGCCGAATGCCTCACCTGATGCGCTCTCGGAAATTTCAATGCAGATGCATCCCTACGGTGATGGCCGGCACCTGTTGCTTTCCAATGATGTCACAGCCCTGAAGCGTGCAGAGTCGATGCGAAGAGACTTTGTGGCCAATGTATCGCATGAGATAAGAACCCCGCTGACTGTCATTCGCGGTTTCGTTGAAACCCTTCAGTCCCTGCAGTTATCGGAGGTCGAGCAGCGTCACTACCTCGAACTCATGGGACAGCAGGCCGCGCGCATGGATTCGCTGGTAGTCGACCTGTTAACGCTCTCTCGGCTAGAGGGTAGTCCGTTGCCCACGGTGGGTGAGTGGTTGGAGGCTGACCAGTTGTGTGCGCAAGTGGTGAGTGACGCCCGTGCACTCTCAGCCGTGATGGGCGAGGGCGAGCAGAACATCCTGATGGAGACGGTGTCGGGTTACCGGATTGCTGGCCTGCGCTCAGAGCTACTCAGTGCGATGGGGAACCTGCTCAGTAACGCCGTTCGTTATACGCCCGTAGGCGGCGATATCCGTGCGGGCTGGCGTTCGTTGCCGGACGGTGGCATCGCCTTTGTTGTGCAAGACACAGGCGGCGGTATTGCGCCCGAGCATCTACCGCGCTTGACCGAACGTTTTTATCGCGTCGATCGCAGCCGCTCGCGTGAAACGGGTGGCACAGGCCTTGGCCTGGCAATTGTTAAGCACGTCGCGCAACGGCACGGCGGGGAACTTCGTATCGATAGTACCCTGGGGAAGGGCTCCGAGTTTGCGATTCATTTACCTGCGCGACGCGTGAGGAAAATAGCCGCTTAATCGAGCCTTTGGTAGACGTAGATAACCTGACCGCGGTTATTCCATTGCCACACACTGCCCTTTAAGAACCACCCTGGCACATTGGTGTGATGGCCGTCGAGATTGTGGCGATCCGATGTCATGAGTAAATAGTCGCATGGCGCGTCAGTTTGTTCGGGCACAATGCGCCCCGCAACATGAGTCTGTAGCGCGCTTAGTTGAGATTGCGATAACCCCAACGATGTGATGCAGGTCTTGGACTCAACCATGTCCCGGACCTCACGGGCCAATGGCCCGTAGCTGAGGCCATGATTCAAAAGTGGCAGCCACAACGTGGTCAGCAGCAACCAGCACCACACGCTGCCACCGGCTGATAACACCATGCTCTTCCAAATGGCTGGTTTTACAGACCGGGTGCGCCACCGGATAAGTGCAATCCAAATGGCTGTACCAATCAACGCGACGATCGTTGGGATCGCAGAAAATTCAGGCGCTAAATTGGGGGCAAGGCGCGCAATGTTTGCGGCTGGTTGCGCGGGAAACCCGGTATGCATCGCAAGCCAAATCACCCATATCAAGACACCCGAGCCGGTAAAAAAAAGGAGCGCAAACCAGTCAATTAAGGCGGTAACGCGGCGCTTAAGCGTCGGGAGGGCAAAGGTCGCAAGCACCACCAGCGCAGGCAGTGCGAGGATCATGGTACGCGTCGGATCTGATGCCATGAGCGTTTGCACCAACGTGACGACGACAACAGCGGCGGGTAGCGCGATGTGTGGCGTGCGCCACTGGCGGCGCCACTGCCACAAGGCCCAGAGGGCAAGCGGCAACGCTGGCCATGTAAACCACAATATCAGCTTAAACCAGCGGTACCAACCCAGGCGGGGTTCCGCCGTGATCGCCAAGGGGTAGCTGACGGGCGGTTGAATAAGCAAAACCGTTAGGCTGACCACTGAAACGACCAATGCCCACGCGATCAATGTGTGGCGAGCGCATTGCCAGCGATTTGCAAGCACCATCGCCAACCCCGCACCGACCAATATGGAGAGAATGAGGGCTAATGTAGGCTGACCACTCAAGGCCAAGCCTATCAACCCCAGTCCACCGAGAAGCGGCGGCCTGATATGGCGCCAAACGGAGGGGCGCTTCAGCGCCTCGTAAGGCGTCGTGTTTGATAGGCGCGCCATTTGCGCGATCGTATGCGAGGCAGCCGCTATAAAGAATCCTGTAAAGGCCACACCGAATACGTCGACAGCGGTCTCGTGCCCGATGTGGGCGAGGCCTAAACAACCGGTGAATATCAGCAACGCGGCGTCGGCCATGGCCCGCGCGTACCCGCTGCGATTAGCCTGACCACCGAATGCAAATGCCACAGGTTGCGCCTTTGGCAGATGTGCCAAATGGTAAACGGCGTACCAAACGCTTGCAATGGCAGCAGCCAGCATCAGCGCAAAGGGAATACGCACGACGACTGCAGGTCCCAAGGCATCAAACCACTTGATGAACAGCGCTCCAGCCCAGTAGGGTAACCAGCCATCGATGTCGGGTCTCAGACCGAGGAGTGTCGGCGAAAACCAGTCGCTTTGACCGTTCGCCAAAGCGGTCATGAGACCGAAGCCCGCCGCATCCGCTTCTTTCCAAGGCTCGCGACCGATATAGCCTGGAATGACGTAGAACACCGACAAAAGCACCAAGGCCCACCGGGGCAACCGGCGAACAGCTGCTTGTGTAACCAGAGCTGGGGAGGGCGGATTCACGGGCGGGCTAGCGGGCGATCAAAGGTGGCAGGCACAAAACAAAACAGCCGAACCAACGAAACATCGGTTCGGCTGTTGCGCACGGTAGGCCAATTACTTGGTCGTGCGGTTTGCGTAGCGGTTACGGAAGCGCTCAACACGGCCACCCATGTTGTCAACGCTCTTCTGTGTACCGGTATAGAAGGGGTGTGATTCGCTGGATGTTTCCAGCTTGAACAATGGCAATTCGCGGCCATCGTCCATTTTGATCATTTCTTTTGTGGGCGCGCAAGAGCGGGTCACAAATTGGAAGTTGTTGGACTGATCCAAGAAGCAAACTTCACGGTAGTTGGGGTGAATGCCTTCTTTCATGGCGTTTCTCTTTTCTGTAGGTCAGGTGCGGCAGCCTTGATCGTGCGGAATTGCCGAATCACACTTTTCGCAAAATTAAAAAGTTCAGCCCGCGATTATCGCATGAAATCGCCTGAATTGGCCCTCCTTAGCCACCTCGACGCATCATGTCAAAGAATTCCGAGTTGTTTTTGGTCTGCTTCATGCTCTTGAGGACCATTTCCATCGCCTCAATCTCGTCCATGCTGTACATGAACTGTCGCAAAATCCGGGTTTTTTGCAGGATCTCGGGCTGCAATAGCATTTCCTCGCGACGGGTACCGCTGCGATTCAACTGGATCGATGGGAAGACACGCTTCTCGTATAAGCGGCGATCGAGGTGGATCTCGGAGTTACCAGTGCCCTTGAACTCCTCAAAGATCACCTCATCCATCCGGCTGCCCGTATCGACCAGTGCCGTCGCGATGATGGTCAATGAGCCACCTTCCTCGACGTTTCGTGCGGCGCCAAAGAAGCGCTTAGGGCGTTGCAAAGCATTCGCATCCACACCGCCAGTCAGTACCTTGCCCGAGGAGGGCAGGACGTTGTTGTAGGCACGGGCCAGTCGAGTGATGGAGTCCAGCAGAATCACCACATCTTTTTTCAATTCGACCAGACGTTTCGCACGCTCGATCACCATCTCGGCAACGTGAACATGGCGAGCAGCCGGCTCGTCGAAGGTCGATGCGATGACCTCGCCATCGACCGTACGCTGCATTTCGGTCACCTCCTCAGGGCGCTCATCGACCAACAGGACAATGAGTTCCACATCGGGATTGTTGGAAGTGATCGCGTGCGCAATGTGCTGCATCATCACTGTTTTGCCGCTTTTCGGTGGCGCGACGATCAGTGCACGCTGACCTTTGCCAATCGGGGCAATGATATCGATGATTCGCCCAGTGATGTTTTCATCTGACTTGGTTTCACGCTCCAAGCGCATTTGCTCTTTTGGAAACAGCGGTGTGAGGTTTTCAAACATGATCTTATGTTTGTTGTCCTCCGGCGGCAAACCATTGATCTTGTCGAGCTTGGTCAGTGCGAAGTATCGCTCGCCGTCCTTGGGCGTGCGGACCTCGCCCTCAATCATGTCGCCCGTATGCAGATTGAAACGACGAATTTGACTGGGCGATATGTAGATGTCGTCTGTGCTTGCGGTGTAGCTCGTGTCAGGTGCACGCAGGAATCCAAAGCCGTCTGGTAACACCTCTAGGACGCCGTCGGCAAACACCTGCTCGCCCCCGCGCGCGCGCTTTTTGATGATGGCAAACATCAGTTCTTGCTTGCGCATGCGACCCGTATTCTCGATCTCGAGTTGCTCGGCTTGCTTGAGCACTTCAGAAATATGGAGGGCTTTTAGCTCAGATAAATGCATGGTGAGTGGTCCGACCCGAGGGTCCTAAATGACAACGAAGGGGGCGAATGAACGCCAGGTAGAAAGTGGGGGATAACGCCAGACCGAGGGTAGGTCTGCGTGGTGTCGGTTGATACCGACTGCGGTCAACGCACGGGGCCTGTTTTAGGTCAGGTGCGAATCCGGTTGTAACTATAACAGCGCTGCAGGCTTATTTGAACTTGTCGTATTTTGGAAACAAATCAGGCTGCACCCGGCATTTCGGGTGCAGCGCTTGCATTCACTTAGGCCAATTGGCTGTTCACAAACTCTTCCAACTGGGCCTTGCTGAGGGCGCCCACTTTGGTCGCGGCCAGCGCACCGTCCTTGAAAACCATCAAAGTCGGGATGCCGCGGATGCCAAATTGGGCTGGGACGCTTCGATTCTCATCGACATTGACTTTGGCAACGCTGAGTTTGCCTTGAAAACTCTGCGCGACCTCGTCTAGGATCGGGGCGATCATCTTGCAGGGGCCACACCACTCGGCCCAAAAATCGACCAAAACCGGGGTGCTCGATTTCAGGACATCCTGATCAAAAGAAGCATCAGATACGTGTTTGATAAGGTCGCTTGCCATGTTGCTGGTCCTCTAAGTTTCGTTGCGTTGGCTGTGTTAAAACAGAAAACTCAATTGTGACAGAAACTCCGCTGGCGTGATGCCCACCCCCATAACAACCGCGACAGTCCAGCCTTTGCAAAGCCTCCCCCCTGCGGCGGAGGTGATTGGTCATTGGGACTGGAATCCCGCTCTGGGCACGCTAAATGAATGGATCCAATCGCAGGGCATTCATGCGTCCCAGGTGGTTGTGCTGGTGCCTTTTGCGCAAATGATGTCGCAAGCGACCACTGCTTGGGGCCAGGCCTTTCCTACGAGCTTTGTACCCCGCTTTGAGACCACTCGCAACTGGGCTGGCGCGGCGGGCGGACCCGCTATTCAGGCAGACGATTTAACGCTTGACGTGGCACACGATAGCGTTGTGGCCGCGGCCATGCTCGCGAGCGTAAAAATTCGAGGTCTCGATGCCCACTGGCGACGAACGCTGGCACCACAGCTCGTTGAAACAGCTCACGAATTAGCGACGCTGGTCGCTTCTGTGCACCCCGATGCACGGTCCGATTGGCTTGCCGAGCGCCTCGCCGTATTGAATCTTGGTAGCGGTGACGGCTTCCAGCGCTGGGAGTCGCTCATCGGGACGATGGCTCTGACATGGGCGGCCAACTCGCAGTACCCTACCGATGTGCTCTGGCAACCGGACCTACACCCGTCTGTCGCGGCATTGGCCGCGATACCAGGCCTTGCAGATGACCCATTGACATCGGCATTGTTGGCTCACTGGCCGAACGTCAAGCGCCTACCACCGCTGGCGGTACGAAACGCTGACAACGGGGCGCTGAACCCGGCTCGTTTGCTGGCAGCCGATGATGCGCAAACAGAGGCGCAAATGGCTGCAGCGCGGGTGATTGCGCATCTGCAGGCGGGCAGAGTACCCGTCGGTATCGTGGCTCAAGACCGTTTATTGACCAAGCGGATCCACGCCCACCTGCACACCGCTGGGGTCGATTGGCGAGATGAGACGGGCTGGCGCCTGTCGACCACCCCGATCGCTGCTTGGGCGATGCAGTGGCTTGCAGCGGCCGCACCAGATGCATCAGCTGATGTGCTGATTGACTTCGTGAAGTTGTGCCCGTGCTGGCAGGACCGTGAGACAGGGGCCTTTGAGGCAGACGTTCGAGCGCTTCGGGCGCGGCAAGCCCAGGTGGCCTTGACCCACGAAAAGGTGACGCAACTGGACGGTTTAGCCAAACTATTGTCAATGGCGCAGCGCCCGAAGACTTTTGATGACTGGCGGAAAACAACCCTTGATGCGCTGGACCTCTCGGGGCTCTGGCGGTCAGGTGATTGTCCTGAGGATATTGTGCAATTACTGCACGTGCTGCGCGCCGATTCGGCGGGCGCTGAGAGCGCTCGATCGCTGCGTCTCTTACCATGGCCCGTTGCACAGGCCGCTGATTGGGCGCAACTGTCACGCAATCGATTTGTGGCGTGGCTGCGTGCGGCATTGGAGGACCACAGCTACAAGCCCACCTACGTGGGGCGTGTTGAAGTGGTGGCTTTGCCGATGCCTCAGTTGTACGGCAGGGAGCTGGGCGCTGTGGTTTTGGCGGGTTGTGATGCCGTGCACCTGCCCGCACACGTCGCGAGCGCCTCTATTTGGACGCCGGCTCAGCGTACGGTACTGGGCTTGGAGAGTGCAGAAGAGGCGACCCAGCGCGCGTATGACGCCTGGTGTTTAACGCTGCAATTTCCACAACTTGACATCTTTTGGCGTCAAACAGATGGTGATCAGGTCATGCAGCCCGCACCTTGGTTGAGCTTGCTAACCACCGGCACAGCGGACGATAAGCACTCAACTCGCTGGCCCGTCATGCGCCCGGTCGTTGACAGCACAGACGAGCGGCATACGCGCAGCTTGACCCATACGCCAACCCAGACGCCGGCAACACCAATGGTGACTGTTCTGCCGACTCGCCTTTCTGCGAGCGCTTATCAGGCCTTGCGTGATTGCCCTTATCGGTTTTTTGCGTATTACGGCCTGCGGTTGCGCGAGGTTGAAGAATTGGCGCCACCGCCCGGCGCGCGCGATTTTGGGAATTGGATTCACCGGACACTTGCTGCGTTCCACTTGGGTGGGGGATCGTTGTCTCTCTCAACCACCCGTGCCATTTTGGAAGAAACGCTGAGCCAATGCGCCCAGGCCGCACTGCCGAGCACACTGGCTGAGGACGCTGATTTTTTGCCGTATCTGGCATCCTGGCCCGCACTTCGGGATGGCTATCTCGACTGGCTCCA
>JBMTSM010000038.1:0-12327 GCA_049448275.1 Burkholderiaceae bacterium | reverse complement strand
TGCAGCAGGTGCTCGATATGGTGAAAACCTTCCGCGCGCAGGATGCAGAAACACCAGTTGTCCTGATGGGCTACGCCAACCCCATTGAACGCTTCGACGGCATGCACGGGGAACGCGCTTTCGTCAACGCCGCCAAAGCGGCAGGGGTTGACGGCATTCTGGTCGTCGACTACCCCCCTGAAGAATGCGAGTCGTTTGCCGCCGACCTGCGGGCGCAGGACATAGACCTGATCTTCTTACTGGCCCCCACGTCCACTGACGAACGAATGGCCTTGGTCGGCAAACTGGCGACGGGCTACGTCTACTACGTCTCGCTTAAAGGTGTCACTGGTGCAGGTCACCTAGACACGGACGCCGTGGCTGCCATGCTACCCCGCATTCGTCAATTCATTAAGATTCCGGTCGGCGTCGGTTTTGGCATCCGTGATGCCGCGACCGCCAAAGGCGTTGGCATCGGCGCTGACGCGGTGGTGATTGGTAGTAAGGTGATTCAAATCGCTGAGGGGGAATCTGAAGCCAACGTGGGTCCAGCCGTAGGCACCTTTCTAGCCGAAATAAGACAGGCACTCGACACTTTACCGCCGCTATAAGCGGCGCACTGCACGCGCTCAATTCTTTTAAAATTCCAAGACCGCCCCCACAAGGGGCTTGCTTGAAAAGGTCACCCTATGTCCTGGCTCGAGAAACTACTGCCCCCCCGAATCACCCAAATTAGCGCGAGCAAGCGCCGCAGCGTGCCGGAAGGCCTGTGGACCAAATGCAGCGGTTGTGAGGCCGTGCTTTACAACTCTGACCTGGAAAAAAACGCTTTTGTATGCCCCCATTGTGATCACCACCACCGAATGGGTGCCCGGGCACGCTTGGACTACTTTTTAGATCAAGGCGGGCGCTTCGATATCGGCCAAGAGGTCGAACCCGTGGATGCGTTGAAGTTCAAAGACAGCCGCAAATACCCTGAGCGACTCAAAGAGGCCACGAAAGCCACCGGCGAGACCGACGCGCTCGTTGTGATGGGCGGTAGTGTCATGAACATGAGTGTGATTGCAGCTGCATTTGAATTTGAATTTATGGGTGGCAGCATGGGTAGTGTTGTGGGTGAGCGCTTCGTTCGCGGCGTCGAGCAGGCGATCGAAAACAAGTGCCCCTTCATCTGTTTCACAGCTACGGGGGGCGCACGCATGCAAGAGGGTTTGTTGTCGTTGATGCAAATGGCTAAAACCAATGCTGCTTTGACGCGTTTAGCTAAAAAGCGCTTGCCCTACATCAGCGTCCTCACCGACCCTACGATGGGCGGCGTAAGCGCTGGCTTTGCGTTTATGGGTGACGTCGTGATCGCAGAGCCTAAAGCCTTGATCGGTTTTGCAGGTCCTCGCGTGATTGAGAATACCGTGCGCGTGAAATTACCCGAAGGATTTCAACGCGCAGAGTTCCTGCAAGAAAAAGGTGCTGTCGATCTGATTTGCGATCGACGCGAGCTACGTGACCGGGTGGCTAACCTGGTGGCCATGCTGCAACGACAGAGCGCCGACGCGGTCAGTTAAGCAAGCAACGCAGCGCGCGCTGCACTCAGGGTAACTTTGACAGCGCGTGCATGTAGATGGGATCGACCATCAGGGCGTCCCAGTCGATGCCCGCCGCTTTGGGTAACAAGTTGAGGCGCCGGTAGGCGCTTTCTTCGTTGATCGTCCACTCGTTGCGCAGCAGTGCTTCGGTCATACCGTCGATCAGGGCGTCAATTGGCGCACCATCGTCCACAACACACTGGTTGCACAGTAAGACCAAGTCGCAGCCTGCATTCAAGGCGTGAATCGCTGCTGTCGTCGCGTCGACAGCCTTGCCACCAATCTCGCGTGCACCCGCCATGCTCAAGTCGTCGCTGAATACCGCTCCTTGGAAGCCCAGTTGGCCACGCAGGATCTCTTGTAACCAACGCGCAGAAAAACCAGCTGGGCGGTCATCGACCTTGGGATAAACGACGTGCGCAGGCATCACCGCGGTCAGGCTGTTGCTCAACCAAGCGTAGGGCATTGCATCGTCAGCCAAGATGGCTCGCAGTCCACGTTTGTCGACTGGAATATCGGTATGGGAATCTGCTGCGACAAAGCCATGCCCCGGAAAGTGTTTGCCGCAATTGGCCATACCCGCCTGCAAAAGACCCTGCATGACGCTGCGCGCCAACGCGGCTGTCACTGCCGGATCGCGGTGAAAGGCACGATCCCCAATCACGCTGCTGGCACCAAAGTCCAAATCCAGGATGGGGGCAAAGGTGAAATCTACGCCACATGCGCGTAACTCGGCACCCATGACATAACCGCAGGCCGTCGCTGCATCCATAGCGGATAAGGCGGCATCTGCCGCATGCGGCGCGCGACGTGCCCCCTCAAACCAAGCGGTACCCAATGCACGCATCGCTGGAATATGCGTAAAGCCATCTTGCTTGAAGCGCTGAACACGACCACCCTCATGGTCGACGCAAATCAACAGGTCCTCTCGTACTGCTTTGACTTCGGCGCAGAGCGCTGTGAGCGCTGCGCGGTCTTTCCAATTGCGGCCAAAAAGAATGAGGCCGCCCACGAGTGGGTGCGAAAGACGTCGCACGTCTTGTGGCGTCAAGTGGTGACCAGCGACATCAATGATCAAAGGGGCGTGGAGGCTCATGTGGAGATCACCATTCAAAAAAACTCAGGACAGTGGAGTGGAGTTAAGGGTCTGACTCACGATAACGTGACTGGTCGCGTAGGCGGATTCATCACTCACCGTGACGTGCGCGGTCCACTGCCGCTCGTCAAACCAAGTCGCCAACGCACCACTCAATGCAATGTACGGCTGGCCACTTGGCGCATTCAATATTTCGCAATGTCGCCATGTCATGGGCATTCGCATCCCCAGTCCAATGGCTTTGCTAAAGGCCTCTTTCGCCGAGAAGCGCGTTGCAACATACCGCATACCGCGGTCTGGGTAACGCGCCGAGCGTGCACGCCACACTTGTAATTCACGGGGACCCAGCACTTTTTCTGCGAATCGATCACCATGGCGTTCCAAAGCGCGCTCAATGCGAACCACCTCGCAGATATCGGTGCCAATGCCAACAATCATTGCAATGCAGCGAGATAGGCTTTCACGGTTACCGCATAGCCGCGTTCAAGTGAATCGGCAATCAAAGCGTGTCCAATTGATACCTCAGACACACCGGGTACCGTTGAGATGAAGGTAGACAAATTATCGAGATTCAGGTCATGTCCGGCGTTGACCCCCAATCCATTCGCCAGTGCCGCTTGTGCAGACTCGACATAAAGGGCTGTCACCATGGCTTGGTCTGGCGTCCCGTAAGCGCGGGCATAGGCCTCTGTATAGAGCTCAACGCGATCTGCCCCCAAAGCGGCCGCAGCAGCCATCGCCTTAGGCTCTGGATCCATGAACAGACTCACACGCACGCCCCAGGCTTTTAACTGGGCGATGATGGGTTGGAGTTGCACCGCATCTTTCGGGAACTGCCAGCCATGGTCCGACGTGAACTGGTCAACCGCATCGGGCACCAATGTGCACTGTGTCGGGCGAGTTGCCTCCACAAAAGCCATCAGGTTATGGTGCGGATTTCCCTCGATATTGAACTCAATGTGGGGGTACTGCTTTAGCAACTCGGCTATTTCGTACACATCGGTTGCACGGATATGCCGCTCGTCCGGGCGCGGGTGAACGGTGATACCGGCGGCGCCAGCCTCAATACACAGCTGTGCAGCGCGAAGGACAGACGGAATACCCAGATGACGCGTATTGCGAATCAACGCCACTTTATTCACATTGACCGACAATGCGGTGACGGTTTTATGGTCGGGAACAGCCATGGCTAAGGCATCCTTCTTGGGTTGCGAACTGGTGTATTGTCCCAGCTTTTCACAGGGTCGCTGGTGATACGGGCTGACCCAGGGTTTGTTGCCCCAGGGCATTCACATCGAGCCACATTTGGCGGGTTTTAAACACGCTGACACCGCTGTGATCTTGCAGCAATGCCCGGAGTTGCGGGCGTAATGCGGGCGATAAGCCCTGGCACGCTCGTACCGTTTCACGCCACGGCGCAGCACCTTGCATGGCTCGCTCCAAACGCTGCCACTGAGCGCCTGTGAGGGCATCAACCGCATCTTCAGGCGCATGCATCAACCCCGCTTGCGGACGTAAACGATAGGTTTGCTCAGGTACCACGTCGGTCAATGCAGCGCTTTCTTGGGACAAGGTCGGTAACACGCCCAGGTCACGGAGCACGAAAAGCTCGAAAGCGCGTGCCACATTCAGCAAGGTTTCAACGCGACCAGACAGGTCGCGAACGGCTTGATCGTAGATATCAAACAATCGCGGGTGAGGGTCATCGCGGGCCAACAAGCGCAACAGCAACTCATTCAGGTAAAAACCAGTCAAGAGCGCTTCACCCTGCGGCATGACAGCACCCCCCTGCCATTGGGCGGCACGCAGGGTTCTAACCTCTGCATCCCCGCGCCAACTCAGCCACAGCGGCTGCAGTGGCAACAGAATAGGGCGAAATTGTGAGGCGGGTTTTTTGGCCCCCTTCGCCACGACCGCGAGTCGACCAAAATCGCGGCTCCAAATGTCCAAAATGAGGCTGCTCTCGCTCCAGTCGTAACGGTGCAAAACATAGGCCGCCTGGTCTTGAACACGCGAAATTGCCATGGACCGAAGCTTACTCGTAGCCGAAGGACCGCACACGAGCCTCGCTGTCAGCCCAGCCAGATTTCACCTTCACCCAGAGCTCGAGAAAAACTTTGCCGTCAATGAGATTTTCCAGTTCGTGCCGGGCCTCGGTACCGATGCGTTTTAACTTTTCACCGCCTTCGCCAATGATCATTCCTTTGTGCCCCTCGCGCTCGACAACAATCGTGGCTGCGATTCGGCGAAGGTTGCCCTCCTCCTCAAACTTGTCAATCACCACGGTGGAGGTGTAGGGCAATTCATCGCCCGTCAGGCGAAAAATCTTTTCACGGATAATCTCTGCCGCCAGGAAGCGCTCACTCTTGTCGGTCAATTCGTCTACGGGATAGATCCACTCCTGCGTCGGCAAATACCGCTCACAAATAGCGAAGATCCGGTTCACATCGCGCATTGTTTTGGCAGACATGGGGACGTATTCTGCAAACGGATGCCGCTCTTGCATGCTGGCCAACCAGGGAGCAATATCACCCCGGCGGTGAATCAGGTCGAGCTTATTGGCTAACAGGATGGTCGGAATTCCGCTGGGAAGTTGAGCCAACACTCTCGCATCATCCAGACCAAAGCGGTTCGCCTCGACCATGAAGACAATCAAGTCGACATCACTGATCGCTCCCAAAACGGTTCGATTCAATGAGCGGTTGAGCGCATTTGCATGGCGCGTTTGAAAGCCTGGTGTATCGACAAACACAAATTGCGTGGCACCTACCGTTCGGATACCCGTGATACGGTGGCGCGTGGTTTGAGCCTTGCGCGAGGTAATGCTGACTTTTTGCCCGATCAAAGCGTTAAGCAACGTAGACTTCCCGACATTGGGTCGCCCAACGATGGCAATCGTGCCACACCGTGTTGGACCATCTATAGCGTCCGGTGCGGGAGCGACATCACTGTGTTTTGCACGACCCCCCATCTGACTCAACATGCGATCTAAGTCGGGATTCACATCGTCACCCTGTGCGGGTGATGGTTGATTATTTGGGGTCGTTTTTGTCATTGATTTTCAGGTCGCTACCGGTTTGGTTCGAGACGCTCGCTTCTTTATTTTTTCGCGATCTAGCGCAGTCAGTCGCTCCAACAAGGCCTCTGCGGCCGCTTGCTCCGCGGCCCGGCGCGATGCGCCCGATCCCGTGCTTTGTAACTTCATTTCTTCGACCACACAGACCACTTGGAAGGTTTGCTGATGTGCTTCGCCAAGTGTCTTCTCGACACTGTATTTCGGCAATGCCATTTTGCGCCCCTGCAACCACTCTTGCAACGCCGTCTTGGCGTCTTTTTGCATCGCAGCCTTCCCCACGCCCAGTGGCGTATCTTTGTACAACTCGCGCACGAGTTGCTGCGCGGGCTCAAAGCCCCCATCTAGGTATACCGCACCAATAATCGCCTCAACGGCATCCGCCAAAATGGATGGGCGCTCACGACCGCCGCTGCGATGCTCACCCGCACCCAATCGCAAACAGGCGCCCAGTTGCAGGCAATCGGCCAAAGCCGCGAGCGTATCTTGGCGCACGAGATTGGCACGCACACGGGACAAGTCGCCCTCGGGCAAGTCGTTCAACCGCTCATACAACATGGCAGAAACCGCCAAGTTGAGCACCGAGTCACCTAAAAACTCCAACCGCTCGTAGTGGGTCGCACTGAAGCTGCGGTGGGTGATCGCCTGCTGCAACAGAGCAGGCTGCTTGAACGCATAGCCAAGACGAGCAGCGAGCGCCGCATGCCGTTTGGCCTCGTCATCAACTGTGAAATCGCGCTTACTCAAAGCCACCAATGCGTCCAAGGTCTGAGAAGTTCATCCAGACAAAGAACGCCCTTCCAACGATATTCTCATCCGGAACAAAGCCCCAATAACGGGAGTCCAGCGAGTTATCACGGTTATCACCCATCATGAAGTAATGCCCAGCCGGCACGGTGCACTCGACACCCTCTACCGAGTAGGTGCAGCCTTCACGTCCCTGGAAATTAGTAGCCCCCGCCACAAAAGCGGGGCGGTCTGCGTCATTTAAAAATCGGAACTTGCGATCGCCGAGTTGGGTTTCGAATTGCTTGCTGTAACGCATGCTGTCGCTATCGAAAAAATCTTCGAGCGGTTGTTGCTGAATCAACTCACCGTTGATACGAAGGGTCTTATTCAGGTAGCTGATCTTGTCCCCAGGCACACCCACGACCCGTTTGATGTAATCGAGTGAGGGCTGTGGGGGATAGCGAAACACCATCACATCACCACGCTCGGGTTTGTTCAATTCCACGACCTTGGTGTTGAGTACGGGTAGTCGGATGCCATAGTGGAACTTATTAACCAGTATTAAGTCGCCTACACGCAAGGTTGGCACCATTGAGCCTGACGGAATTTTGAAGGGTTCAAACAAGAACGAGCGCAGGATGAAAACCGCTAATAAAACGGGAAACAGACCGGCCGTCCAATCCAACCACCACGGCTGCTGAAGAAGCTTCGCATGGGCTGCCTCGGCATCCCAATCGGTATCCAATTGGTTGATACCTTGCCCAGCGAGCGCCGTTCGACGAGCGGTCAAGTTTTTCGCCAATGTATCGGCAGCGCGCAGGCGCTGGGGTTTGAACCACAGCTTTTCAGCCACCCAATACAAACCCGTGACCACAGTCAGCACAAATAGTACGAGCGCGAAGTTACCCGCAACAATACCCAGATACCACGCCACCATATAGGCAACGAAGGTGGCCAGTAGCGCCCCCGTGAATGCGGGCAAGCCCCAGTGGGCGGTCGTGTCGTCGTTGGCTGTCATTAATCTTCCACCTGCAGGATGGCCAAGAATGCCTCTTGAGGCACCTCGACGGAACCAATTTGTTTCATGCGCTTTTTACCTGCCTTCTGCTTTTCAAGCAATTTACGCTTCCGGCTCACGTCACCGCCATAACACTTCGCCAATACGTTTTTACGCAAAGCTTTGACGGTCTCCCTGGCCAAAATGTTGCCCCCGATTGCCGCCTGAATGGCGACATCGAACATTTGGCGTGAGATGACTTCTCGCATCTTGCCCACCACGCCGCGGCCACGGTGTTGAGCCTGACTCCGGTGGACAATGATCGCTAAGGCGTCTACGCGCTCGCCATTAAGCAGAATATCAACCTTGACCACATCAGCAGCGCGATATTCTTTGAATTCGTAATCCATCGACGCATACCCGCGGCTGACGGATTTGAGGCGGTCGAAAAAGTCCAACACAATCTCACCCAACGGCAACTCATAGGTCAGCATGACCTGCTTACCGTGGTACTGCATATTCATTTGTACGCCCCGCTTTTGATTAGCCAGCGTCATCACAGCACCGACATAGTCCTGCGGCATGTACAAGTGAACCGTCACAATCGGTTCACGGATTTCATGAATCCGTGCGACCTCAGGCATCTTCGAGGGGTTCTCAACTTTAATGACAGCGCCGTCACCAGTCTCGACCTCGTAAACCACGCTGGGGGCAGTGGTGATCAGGTCTTGATCAAACTCGCGCTCTAAGCGCTCCTGCACGATTTCCATGTGCAGCAACCCCAAAAAGCCGCACCGGAAGCCAAAGCCCAGCGCTTGAGACACCTCTGGCTCGTAACGTAAGGCGGCATCATTGAGTTGCAATTTCTCAAGCGCATCACGCAGGGCATCGTATTGACTGGATTCGGTGGGGAACAAACCCGCAAATACCTGGGGCTGCACTTCTTTAAAGCCAGGCAAGGGGTTTTCAGCGGTAAATTGCGCTTGTCCGGTACCGGTGCGAACGACGGTAACGGTATCGCCAACCTTCGCGCTCTTTAGTTCTTTAATGCCAGCGATGATAAAGCCCACCTCACCCGCGCGCAGTGATTCGCGGGCGAGCGCCGCAGGGGAAAACACACCCAGCTTATCTGCGTTGTAGGTCGTGTCTGTGGCCATCAGTTTGATGCGGTCATTACGCCGAATCTCACCATCGACCACGCGCACCAACATGACAACGCCCACATAAGCGTCATACCAACTGTCGACGATCATGGCACGGACGGGGCCATCGGGGTCACCCTTGGGCGGGGGCACGGCGCGCACAACCAGTTCGAGAATCTCATCGATACCCATGCCAGTCTTGGCCGAACAGGGGATGGCATCGGTCGCGTCGATACCAATCACTTCTTCGATTTCCAATCGTGCGTTATCCGGATCAGCTTGGGGCAAATCCATCTTGTTTAGCACGGGCAGCACTTCCACACCCAGATCAAGCGCGGTGTAGCAGTTCGCGACGGTTTGCGCTTCGACGCCTTGGCTGGCATCAACCACCAGCAGTGCGCCCTCACAAGCGGATAGCGAGCGGGACACCTCGTATGAGAAGTCAACATGGCCCGGGGTATCAATCAAATTCAGGTCGTAAATCTGACCGTCACGTGCCTTGTACTTGAGCGACGCGGTTTGCGCCTTGATGGTGATCCCACGTTCTTTTTCGATGTCCATCGAATCCAAGACCTGGGCGCTCATCTCCCGATCACTGAGACCACCACACCGTTGAATCAAGCGATCTGCGAGCGTCGACTTGCCGTGGTCAATGTGGGCAATGATCGAGAAATTCCGAATGTTTTTCATCAACTAAACACTTAAACAGGCACGTAAAAAAGGGCGCGTCGTTAGAAGACGCGCCCCAAACCAATCATGTGCGGCAACTGCAATGAATTGGGAGTCCATTGTAGGCAAAAACCAAGCAGCGCAAGCCCTAGAGGGGAATATGGGTAGAACCTCCACGACCGCAAGGGGGACATTTATTCAATGCTTACTCACAACTTATCCACAGAATTAATGGACAACCTGTGTAAGACTGCCAACGACCGTCGCAACGGTGCCACAGACTTCCACGATGTGGTCAATTATGTCACTTGTGGCAGCGGAATTCGGCCATTTAGGGCGGGATTCCAACACATTCACTTCTCAAAAATATCGAAAAAAAATTTTGGGCCATTGACTGAAAGACCACACTTACCCATAAAAAATAGTCGCCAAATAACTGATTCGACGACTATTTTTGCCGGTTATTACCGAGCCATCAACGCCGTAAAAGGGCGTACTGCACCCATTGGCCTCGCCGGAACAACACACTCAACGGCTTGGATGCGTCCGACTTCTGCAGTATCGCCTCGAGCGCAGCGGCGTTTGCGACCTGGGTGTTACCGACGGTCAAAATCAAGTCACCCGCTTCCAGGCCAGCGCGTGCCGCAGCGCCCGAGACGGCTGTCACACGCACACCTTGATTCAATTTCAATTCCTTTTTATCAGCAGCGGTCAGATCGACCACGGCCAAACCGGCAGCCTTGATGGCACCCGACTCAACCGGCACAGGTGCCTTCTGCTTTTCTGCGACAGCTGGCTCACGTTCAAATCGTCCAACGCGGATGCGCAGTACTTGCTCTTTACCTCGACGAATTACCGTCATGGAAACCGTCGCATCAGGCTTGGTATTGCCCACGATGCGCGGTAGATCCAGGGACTTGTTAACTGCTTTGCCATCAAATTGAACAATGACATCGCCTGGTTCCACGCCCGCCTTCGACGCAGGTGACCCACTCTCCACCCCACGCACCAGTGCGCCGATTGGCTTCTCCATACCCAGAGCCTGTGCGATATCGGCATCAACCTCTGCGATGCTCACACCGATCCGACCCCGATTGACGTAACCTTGTTCACGCAACTGGTCAGAAACGCGCACTGCCTCAGCAATTGGAATCGCAAATGAGATGCCTTGGAAACCACCCGAGCGTGAATAAATCTGACTGTTGATACCAACCACCTCGCCACGCATGTTGATCAGTGGGCCACCTGAATTACCCGGGTTAATCGCCACGTCTGTTTGGATGAAGGGCAAGAAATCACCGGTCTCGCGCGCCTTTGCGCTGACGATGCCCGCAGTCACCGTGTTTTCTAGACCGTAGGGCGAGCCAATTGCCATCACCCACTCACCAACTCGCAGGCGGTCACTGTCACCGAGGCGCACGGGCGAGAGCCCTTTTGCCTCAATCTTGACGACAGCAACATCCGTGCGCCTGTCAGCACCGATGATTTTGCCGGGGTACTCGGTTTTATCTGGGAAGGTCACAATCAACTCATCTGCGCCATCAACCACATGGGCGTTGGTCATGATGTAACCATCGGCGCTGAGCACAAAACCAGAGCCAATACCTTTGGGGCGCTGTTCTGACTCGCCGTCCGGCTGGTCGTTACGCCCCTCCGGTTGCGGTATGAAACCGGGTGGAACGGGAATGCCAAAACGACGAAAGAACTCGAGCATCTGCTCGTTCTGTGAACTGCCGCCACGGGCACCCGCGGCAACTTTTTCAGTGGTGCGGATATTGACGACCGATGGGCCCACTTGATCCACCAGTCCAGTGAAATCAGGAAGCCCGGTGACCAGCACGGGAGATGGGGTCCCACCAGCATCGGCGGATACGGTATGAAGGTTGGTGCGATCAAAGTCAGTACGGTTCGTCGATGCCATCGCACCAGTCGTTACATTGGTAACGGTTGGCACCTGTAACCTCGCGATCGTCCAAGTCGTTGCCGCTGTGAGTAACACTGCGCCTGCTACTGTAAGGATCAGGCCGCGGCCCGGACGGCTTCCACGACGAGCCGTTACGGCCCGCGAGGGGGCCTCGAAGTCTCTCTCACGTTGCATGGTCAACACTTCCTTTCAAAACAATCTCAACACCTGAGATGTATGGGTCAGAGAACGAAATTTCAAGTAAGTTCCGACGACCCGGTGCCCCCTAAGGCAGCCCCACACCATCGATAAGGGCGTGAAGGGTGGCTACCGGCACCTCGCCAACAGCAGTGATCCAGTACACGCCCACCTGCTTTGCCACGCTGCTGGTCGCCCCCATTCGGATAGCCGCACCGGTCCCGTTGCCGCCTTGCTTCTTGGTAATAAACAGGGAGGCGGAGCTTAGCCCATCTGAAAAGACCCACTGCGTGAGCGGTGCGCCCTGCCGTGCGGCACCATGTGCCCCATCAGTTGGCGCGTATGCCACCATGGCGCTGATGGGATGGAAGCCAGGCACGCTCTGGGGTGCACGCCAGCGCCGTTGCGCGGTATCGACTCCCTGAGTGGTGACATTAACGACGTCATAACCGGTGGGTATAGCCATCCAATCACGCATTTGGGTCTCAGTCAGACCTGAAGCTGAACCGACCATCATGTCGCTGTAGGCGACTTCCTCAAGTACGGGCCCCTCGGGTCGAGCCAGTGTTTGCCACTTCAAGACCAGCCCGGTTTGTGCAGAACGCCAAATACGAAAGGAATGCCGCCACGGGTCCTTGGCTTGCAATGCGGTGCCCGTTGCGGACTCACCAGCCACACGCTCTTGGCCCAGCGACTGCATGACATAGTGCTGACCAACCGTGTTACCCGGCGCCTTCAAAACCGCTGGAAATAAGCCCAAATCATCACGGCGTTCGACGCGCAATTGCCTGCGGCTGTGGTCAAACTCCAAAACCTCGTCGTTGCGGCGAAATGTCGTTTGCGCTTCTCCGGTCATGAGGTCAACACGCTCATATTGGTCGCGGCCGTTACCCCAGTGCCAAATTTTGGCGGCCGCTGTCTGGTGCTCAGAGCGGATAGTCATGGTGCCGACGAAACG
>JBMTSM010000037.1:0-12348 GCA_049448275.1 Burkholderiaceae bacterium | reverse complement strand
CGCTTGGCCGACATTTTGTTGGCGATCGCCGAGATGGAGAAAAAGTACGATCTGCGTTGCGCCAACGTCTTCCACGCAGGCGACGGCAACCTACACCCGCTGATTTTGTTTGATGCAAACGATCCTGACCAGTTGCACCGTTGCGAACTGTTTGGTGCCGACATTCTCGAAACCAGCGTTGCCATGGGAGGCACCGTGACAGGTGAGCATGGCGTGGGTATTGAGAAGCTGAATTCGATGTGCGTGCAATTCAGCGGCGAAGAGAACGCGTTGATGTTCGCCGTCAAAGCCGCCTTCGACCCGAAGAGCCTCCTGAACCCTGGAAAGGTCATCCCGACCCTCCAACGCTGCGCCGAATACGGCAAGATGCTGGTACGCGGTGGTCAGCTGTCGCACCCCGAGCTCGAACGTTTTTAAGCGCGGGATCACATGAAACCCCTGCAAGGCATCGCCTGGTTACTGGCCTTGCAAGCGGCGGGGGAGTTGTTGGCTCGCGCGTTCGCGCTGCCGTTCCCAGGCCCCGTGATTGGCTTGCTGCTGCTGTTGCTGGCGTTACGCAGCTCGACCGTCCAGGGCTGTGTCGGTGCCGCTGCTGACTTTTTACTGGCGCACCTGTCGTTGTTATTCGTGCCAGTTGGCGTCGGCGTGATGACACATTTGGGCTTGTTGGCCGCCTTCGGAGGGCGCGTCGCTGCGGTCATCATTCTGTCAACTTGGGTGGGCTTGTGGGTGACCGCGTGGACGTTACGACGATTACTGCGCGCCCCACCGGAGGCGCCATGACAGACTTCGTCGAACTTTGGGTTTACCTCGCATCCACACCCTTGTTCGGCCTCACGGCGACGATCGTGGTCTACGTGTTGGCGCAGGCGTTTTACACCCGTATGCAGCATGCGCCTTGGGCTAACCCGACCTTATGGTCCATCTTGCTGATCGCAGCGGGCTTGCTCGTTACCGGCGTGGCCTACCCCACCTATTTTTCTGGCGCGCAGTTCATTCACTTCTTGTTGGGGCCCGCGGTGGTCGCGATGGCGTGGCCCATCTGGTTGCGGCGCCATGACTTGCGCCGGCATGGACTGAGCTTTTTAGTGGCCGCACTGGTCGGCGGTGCAGCCGCTGCAGGCAGCGCGGTGGCACTGGCTTGGGCGATGGACTTGCCCAGCAACGTTTGGTTATCGCTGGTACCCAAGAGCATCACCGCGCCGGTGGCCATGGGTGTGGCTGAGAAGATCGGCGGTATCCCAGCGCTAGCCGCCGTATTTGCCGTGCTCACCGGACTGGTGGGGGCACTCAGTGGCCGCTACCTGTTTGACGCGATGGGGTTGGGTTTCGACCGCGCGGGCTGGGTGGCACGGGGCTTTGCGCTCGGTACTGCAGCGCACGGGATCGGCGCGGCGCGGGCCAATCAGGTCAATGCTGACGCGGGCGCCTTTGCGGGATTGGCTTTGGGTTTGCAGGTGATTTTGGGCTCCCTGTTGTTGCCCTTGATTTGGCGCTGGCTGGGTTAACGCGCACCAAATAACGCGGTGCCTACGCGAACCATGGTTGCGCCGCTTGCCACCGCGGCTTCTAGGTCGCCACTCATACCCATCGACAAGGTGTCTACGGGTAAGCCCTGCGTGCGCCAGGCGTCAAACAAGGTACGCGCACGGCCAAAAATAGCGACTTGCCCCGCAAAGGTAGCCACAGGATCGGGGATGCACATCAGTCCGCGTAATTGCAGGCCGGGCAGTTGATGGATAGCTTGCGCCAGCGCTGTCGCTTCAGACACCTGTACGCCGGATTTCGTCGCACCACCATCCATATTGACCTGCACACACACCTGCAGAGGCGGCAAATTTTCGGATCGCTGCGCGCTGAGTCGCTCGGCTATCTTCAAACGGTCAACGCTTTGTACCCAATCAAAGTGTTCAGCGACCAAGCGTGTTTTATTACTCTGAATGGGGCCAATACAGTGCCACACCAAGCCCGCAGACGCACGGAGCGCGGCGAGGTCGGCAATTTTATCGACGCCCTCTTGAATGTAGTTTTCGCCAAATGCGGTCTGTCCTGCGGACACCATATCGGCAACCGCTTGGGCTGAGAAGGTTTTAGACACCGCCAATAACGTAACGGACTCAGTAGGGCGCTGCGCAGCCACACAGGCTGCATTGAGTCGCTCGCGAACCGCTTGAAGCCGCGCCGCGCTGGGGCTCGGAACCGTTGATGGGGATGACACCGGCAGAACAGACATGCCATTAGTATGCGTCATACAATGGCGATTTCACCCCTCCGAAAATCCAACTTTTGAGAATCAGCACCATGACATTCATCAACGAACGCACCTATGCCCCCGTCGAAACACCAGCCAAGGTTGCCTTTCTCGGCTTGGGCGTAATGGGCTATCCCATGGCGGGCCACTTGGCCAAAGCCGGTCACCAGGTCAGTGTCTTTAACCGCACCGCGGCGAAGGCTGCGGCCTGGCAAGCTGATGCACAAGCGGCAGGCTGCAATGCTGGCCACTTGAGCGCGGGCAATACACCGCGTGAAGCGGCACAGGGCGCGCAGATTGTGATGGCTTGCGTCGGCAACGACGATGACCTACGTGCCATCTGCTTGGGTGCAGACGGCGCATTTGCGGGTATGGCAGCGGGGAGCATTTTTGTTGACCACACCACCGCATCGGCGGAGGTGGCTCGTGAGTTGTACCAAGCCGCGAAACAATTGGGCATCGCCTTCATCGATGCGCCGGTCTCCGGGGGGCAAGCTGGCGCGCAAAACGGCGCGCTCACGGTCATGTGCGGTGGGGATGCCGGGGTATTTGATCAGGCAAAGCCAGTTATTGCGTGTTTCGCCAAAGCTGTGACTTTAATGGGCGATAGTGGTGCAGGGCAACTAACCAAGATGGTCAACCAAATTGCCATCGCTGGTCTGTTGCAAGGGTTGAGTGAAGCGGTGGCCTTCGGTCAACGTGCGGGACTGGACATGAACACCGTGATTGATGTGATTGGCAAGGGCGCCGCGCAAAGCTGGCAGATGGACAACCGCGGTCGCACCATGGCTGAAGACAAATTTGACTTCGGTTTTGCCGTCGATTGGATGCGCAAAGACTTGGGGCTGGTCATGGACGAGGCCAAACGCAACGGCGCGCGCTTACCCGTTACGGCATTGGTCGATCAGTTCTACGCGGATGTGCAACAACTGGGCGGCAACCGCTGGGACACCTCCAGCTTGATCAAGCGGATTCGCTGAGCGCACGCACCTATAAAAAAGGCGCCTCAGGCGCCTTTTTTGTTACTTGGCCGCAGCCGCCTTGTCTGTTTTTGGCGGCGGGGTCAAACGCAGCAACTCCGCTTCGCTGATCACCTCCAACACTTGCACAACCTTCGAAACACCCGGTGTGCGACTGGCCAAGTCAGTGGCACGATCCGCTTCACGCTGCGTCACAATGCCCATCAGATAGACTGTCCCGCGCTGGGTAATCACACGGAAGGCACTCGCGATCAGGTCTTTCGCATCAAACAAGTTGGCCTTCACGCGGGTGGTAATCAAGGCGTCTTTTGCTCGGGTCGACAGCGCGGAAGGAATGTAGACAGCCAACTCATCGACCACCAGCTGGACATTTTCGACTTTGCTGATGGCTGAAATAACTTTCTTCTTTTCTTCCTCGGTGTTGACCTCACCCGTTACCAACACGCGGCGGTTGTAACTGCTGACACTCACGTTGCCACGGTCACCCAGAATACTTTTAGCTGCGTTAGCCGATTTCACGGTAATGGCGGCATCTTCGAGTTGTGCACCCGATGTGCGGCGATCGCTGACTACGATGGCGCCACCCGCGACACCGCCGATCAATACAGGGGCGCATGCACTCAAACTGGCCGCCAGACAAACTGCTAGGAACGCCTTGTGCATCGAACCAAGGGTTGCAAACGGTTGCTTTTTTGATGGGGCCATTGTGTTGAACTCCTTAAAACTGAAAATCAAAGTGTACCGCGATCATTGCTGTTCACCCAGTAATTGAACATCAATTCCATCACAGATGCAGTGCAACGCCATTTGCTGAATTTCGGTCACGCGCCCCAGCGCATCGGAGGGAATGCTAATGGCCACATCGGTGTCGTGCAGCGTTTGCAACAACTCACCATCGGCACCACCCACCATAGCCACCACGGTCATGTCGCGCTCGTGGGCGGCATCCACAGCCGCACTCAGTGCAGACTCACCACCCCGCACGCTCAACACGAGCAGCAAGTCCTCACTCACACCGAGCGCCCTGACCTCACGCGCCAAAGACTGACTTTCTGTATCCGATCTGAGCGTCGAACCCAGCGTGATCGCTGCCAGTTCCGGGCGATTACGTTCGAAGCGGCTCAAAAATAAATGCCCCACATACTGCGCCAATGGCTGCGTTGCGCCCGCGCCTGCAATCAGCAACTTGCCACCGTTAGTGAAGCTGGCAAATATGGCGTGCACGGCCGACTCGATGGGCGCAGCTAGGCTCTCCGCGCATTGATATTTAAAGTCGGCGCTGTCGATGAACTGTTGTTGAATACGCTGTGAGAGCATGGTGCGATTCTAGCGCTCCACGTCAAAGGCGCCCTTTAGCCACACCCACGCATCAGCCTCTCGCGCCATGACGTCGAACCGGCAGGGCGGCAAGACCGCGAGGCGGCTCAAAAAATGGCGTGCAGTGAAGATGATGCGACGCTGCTTTAGGCGGCCGACACTCGCAGCAGCACCGCCAAAAGCCGCCTGTTGCCGCGCGCGGACCTCGACAAAGACCACCGTCCCATCCGGCTCGCGCATAATCAGGTCTATCTCGCCACCCCCACGCCCCGGTGACCGATAGTTGCGCTTCAACAGGGTCAGGCCTGCCGCCGTGAGCTGTTGCAGGCTCTGCATTTCAGCCAAGTCACCCTGCGCTTTTGTGGTGGCTGTTATTGATGGGTTATTTTGTTTTGACATCACCATTTGCATCTGCACTTTCCGCTTCACAAGAAGCCGCTTCGGGACAAGACTATCCCGCGGCGACGCTGACCGTGATCGCGACGCCCATTGGCAATTTGGCAGACATCAGTCTGCGCGCACTGTGCGCGCTGGCTCAAATGGATGCCGTAGCGTGTGAGGATACGCGTCATACGCAGCACCTGCTAGCAGCCTACGGCATCAAAAAGCCACTGATCGCGCTGCACCAGCATAACGAGCGCGAGGCCAGTGAAGCCGTCGTGCGACGCTTGCAAGCTGGCGAACGTGTCGCCTACGTCAGCGATGCGGGCACACCCGGTGTCAGTGACCCTGGCGCCAAATTGGTCGGGCTGACACAAGCTGCGGGCCTGCGGGTCATGCCGATTCCAGGCGCCAGCAGTGTGACTACCTTGATCAGTGCGATGGGGATTGAGGCGAGTGCTGAACACTTTGAGATGCAAGGTTTTACATTTGCCGGGTTTTTGCCATCCAAAGGCCAAGCGCGCGCCGCAGCGTTGGCAGCGCTTGCGCAGTCGCCGCGTGCCGTGATTGTGCTTGAAGCCCCGCACCGTCTGATGGCTTTGGCAAAAGAACTGGCGCCCTGGGGCGCCCGCGCCATCACAGTGGGGCGTGAATTGACCAAACAATTTGAAACAATCGCCACCTTAACCTGTGGGGCATTCAGCAGCTGGCTAGCTGCTGATGACAACCGCTTACGAGGTGAGTACGTGCTGGGCATTCATCCGTTACCGTTAGCCAACGCGATTGACGATGACGTAACGTCCGAAGGGGTGCGGGTATTGACGCTGTTGCTCAAGGAGCTACCGGTCAAAACGGCGGCACAAGTATGCAGTCAGATCACGGGCGACAGCAAGAACAAACTCTACGCGAAAGCGCTGGAAATCAAAAACGCGTCTTAAGACTCAAGGCACTTGATCGTGTGGCGGTTTGCTGCGGGTGGCACTGATGTCTTCGACGTCAACGACATCATCGATCGCATGACGCCGCGATGCGCTCGCGCCAGCGTCTTGTGACGACCCCGTGGTCGGTCGTCCTCGTTGGCTTGCGCGCCACACCGCATCTTGCGTTTGGCGGAACCGGCTCCAAACCATGGTGACCGGGTGCTTCTGCCCCGTGATCAATGACCACAACATGCTGAGTACAAGGGCCATCATGGCGACCAATATCAACCCGGCCACGAAGACCAGGCCCGTGAACATCAGTACGACGCGAAAAAGAGCACCAATAAGTCGATTAATGAATTCCATGGACGTTAACTGAGGGCGTTCAGCTCCATTTCAAGCGCTGACCGCGCGCATGGTGACCTGCCCGTCACGACCAGCATAGCGTGCCAACGCATCAAGTTCAACAATCGTGACTTGCGCACGCGGGTTGGCGTACACCCGCTCGGCCAGCCACGCACACTCCTCATGCAGCGCCTCCTCGCTGCCAAGCCGCGTGTGCCAAACACGAGCGCCATTGTCCCATCGATACCCGCGAGCTTTCAGGTAGTCCTTGGCGTCAAAAGGTGCCCCAGTCGCCTGCAGCAGGTATTGGGGCCGCTGCAATGCCTCAAGCAGATATTGCCAACCCGTTTGCGCGGGGTCGCCAATGGGTTGCGACAGCAATGCGAGCAATGCATGGCAGTCCATGTCTGCGCGGTGCGCGTCATAGAAAAATCCAAACGCTGCGGCAAGCGTTTCCAATTTAGCGGACCCTTGGCCGAGCTGCTTCCAATGGATATCGGCGAAAGAACACGCCCACGGTAAATTGGCAAAAAACGGCAACCGTTTTTCGACAAAGGGCCTGTCAAAACCGGCGTTGTGAGCCACCACCCATTCAACGCCAGTCATGACGCGGTTCACTTCAATCAGATCCAATTCATGACCACGCACCATGTCGTCCGTAATGCCCGTTAGGCTTTGAACCTCTGTGGGGATGGGGCGCCCGGGGTCTTCAAACCCGTCAAAAACGGTCACCTCACCAACCGGCATTCCGGTTGTGATGTCAATGTCCACCACGACCATTGCCAATTCAATGATGCAATCGGATGCGGCACTGAGTCCGGTGGTCTCGGTATCCAACACGGCAACGCGTTTCACTGGACCTGTTGCTTCGGGAAACTTCAATTGCGGCTTCAATCGTCGGATCACACGGTAGTCAGCGTGGGTCGACAGGGCGTTGGCCATGGCCTCATAGTCTTGGCCTACGGCGTTGGACGCGGCGACGTTCACAGTCATTGGCATTGCTTTGGACTTTTTAGTGGGAGGCGCTTTTTTCACGCTGGCTGTCGGGGGTGGGGTAGGCAAGCCCAGATCCAGCCCCATTTGCGTACAGGAGTCCGTCGCGCGGATACGGTCGCTCATACAGCCACCTCCGTTTGCGCGGTTGTATCGTCGGCGATCCAGGTAAACCGCGAGACGGTTCGATCCGCTACCTGCACCGTTTCAAGGAACATGTCAAAGGGGCGAACCCACAAACCACGTTGCCCATACAGGGCTCGGTACAGCACCATCGGTTGTAAGGTTTCACTGTGTCGTACGACGCCTTGTACCTCGTAGAGACCCCCTTTGTAGTGTCTATAGACTCCCGATTGAATAGAGGGGAGCGGCGACAAATCGGTGTCGCTGGCAGGGCCGCTTGGTGGTGTTGACGTGTTCAAAGGCATGAGCGCAGTTTAATGGCATGCGATTCATAATGGGACATCCTTCGCACGAGACACTTTGAAAGGCCAGTCACCATGCAACACCCCATCAACCCATTTTTATCTGCGCTACGCGCGGACCGTCCGCAAATTGGTTATTGGCTAGCGCTGGCGAGTGACCACGTGGCTGAGGCGGTGGCCAGCGTGGGATTTGACTGGCTACTGATCGATGGCGAGCACGGCCCTAACAACCTGCAAACCGCCTTGCAACAAATGCGGGCCATAGCACCCTATGACAGCCACCCCGTTGCGCGCTTGGTGAATGATGATGTCGCGCTCATCAAGCAATACCTCGATGTCGGCTTTCAGACCTTGCTCATACCAATGGTGGATACCGCTGAACAAGCTGCTCGAATTGTGGGGGCCATGCACTACCCACCGCATGGCTTTCGGGGTGATGGCGCTGCGATTGCGCGCGCCTCCCGCTGGGGGCAAGTGGCTGATTACATGGATAACGCGTCAGCTCAGCTGTGCTGTTTGGTTCAAGCCGAAACCACCGCCGCATTAAGTAACTTAGAGGCCATCGCCAATACCGACGGCGTAGACGGTGTGTTTTTTGGTCCTGCCGACTTAAGTGCTTCAATGGGGCACCCGGGCAATGCCGGTCATCCGGATGTTCAAAAAGCAATTTTCGACGGCATTGCGGTGGTGCGGCGCGCCGGTAAGGCCGCCGGCATCATCACGACGCAACGGGAGGCCGCGCAAGCTTACCTGACGGCGGGCGCGCGCTTTGTGGCGGTTGGCGCTGACAGCATCTCGTTAATGCAATCAGCGCGCGCCTTGCGCGCCGACTTTCCCGTTGGTTAACGAACCGTCTTAGCCCAAGCCTCGTAGCGGGCTTGGGTCTCAGCGTTGGGCGGGTAAAGACCTGGCAGCGGCAAGCCCGCATCAACTTGCGTCATGATCCAGCCCTCTAGCCGCTCTTGCTCAACGGCAGCCTCGCACACCGCTTCTAATAAATCAGCCGGGATGAGCACTGCACCATCGGCATCGACCACCACCACGTCATTGGGCATCACGGCAACCCCGCCACAGCCAATGGGTTCCTGCCATCCGACAAAGGTGAGCGCTGCAACAGACGCCGGCGATGCAGTACCCTGCGCCCAAACCGGCAAATTGGTTTTCGTGACGCCCTCAATGTCGCGCACGACGCCGTCGGTAACCAACGCACCCACGCCGCGTTTTTGCATGCGTGCACACAAAATATCGCCAAAGATACCGGCATCGGTCACGCCCATCGCGTCAACCACCGCGATGCAACCGGCGGGCATTTGTTCAATGGCGGCGCGAGTAGAAATGGGGGAGCCCCAGGAGGCCGGGGTTGCCAAGTCCTCGCGCGCGGGCACAAAACGCAAGGTAAACGCGCGCCCGACAATACGGGGGGTATCGGGACGCATGGCCTTGGCACCGCGCATCCACACGTTACGTAACCCCTTTTTCAACAACACGGTTGTCAACGTTGCGGTCGTAACGCCTTGCAACGTCTTGACCCATTTCGGATCAAGTGGTAACGGCTCAACACCCATGGCTACACCCTCAACTTAAGTAGATTTTAAAAAGCACAGACTAGTGCTTTACGCGCATAACTTCAAGCGCCTGCGCGACTTTTTGGGCCGGCACTTGGGCGGCTAAACTCCAAGCATGCAAGCCCTATTTGATGCCATCACACAAGCCGATATTGCACCGAACAACCGTACGGCAAGGCGACTTTTTCATGGGCGCGGAGGCCTCTACCCAGGGTGCGAGCACCTCGCGCTCGATTGGTATCCACCCGCTTGGCTTCTGACCAGCTTTAGCCCCCTTGCACCCGACACGCTCAAAGCACTTGACGAGGCCATTGTGGCACGCAGTGCGGCTTTGGGCTTATCGACAACTGTATGCTGGGTGTATCAGTGCCGCGATCAAGGGCGCGCTGAAACTGTGGTCATGCGGGGCAACCTGCCAGCGCCCCATGTCGTGACGGAGGGTAGCAGCGCCTTTGTGGTGAATGTTGCCAAAGGTCAAAACCATGGGTTGTTTCTGGACATGGCGAATGGTCGGCAGTGGCTGCGCGAGAACATGATGGCCAAGCCTGGCGCGCGGGTTTTGAATCTCTTCGCTTACACCTGCGCCTTCTCAGTGGTTGCAAAGCAAGCCGGTGCAGCCGAGGTGATTAACCTCGACATGAGTGATGGCGCGCTGCGTATTGGGCAACAGAATCACCAGTTGAATGCGTGTGCCGAAGGCGTGCGATTCATGGCGCATGATCTGTTCAAATCGTGGGGAAAGGTCAAGCGGTTCGCACCCTATGACACCATCGTGGCAGACCCACCAAGCTATCAGAAAGGCAGCTTCGTCGCGACCAAGGATTACGAACGCCTTTTACGACACTTGCCCAACTTGTGTGCGGACGGCACCGATGTCTTGCTCTGCCTTAACGCACCCGAGCTATCAATGTCTTACTTGCAATCACTTGTTGCAACACACGCGCCCGCATTGTCTTGGGTAGGACGAGTTGAAAATCCAGAGACCTTTAAGGATTGCTCCAGTGATCGCGCACTCAAGGTGTTGCACTACACCTTCCGGACAAGAACCTAGCGTATCAAGGTGTCTCCGCGCATGGGTCTAAGCAGGCTTTTGGCGGTGCGTCTGGTGGTTTGAGTAGCCGCCACGGCTCAGTCTCGAGTGCGACCGCAAACCGCTCTATGTTCCCCAAAGAGACATTCCAATGGCTGCGCTCCACGCCACTGACGTAGGAGCGATCGAGATCGCACGCGTGGGCAAGGCTCTCTTGGGACCAACCACGTGCGACCCGCAGTAGCCGCAGGTTGTAACCCAATATCCCCCGAACGTTATCGCTCGCTGGCAGCGACTGCGGGGGTTTGGGTTTTGCGGGCATCGTTGATAGCGTGCCCGTGTGTTATGTTTGCATCTACGGAGTTTGCTTAACATATTCAAATTGATATCCAAGGTGAGGCCCAAAACTTCTGACCTAAAAGCACTCACACTCAACGCCCTCATCGTGGCGCTTTGTGTCGCGCCGGTACTTGGCTGGGTGTGCTTTATGTTGGTCGTGCTGGTTTACTCGGTTGCGGCTCATCGGTCGGCAGCGAACAATGCCGAATTGATTCGCTCAGGTTCAGCGATCGCCCTGAGTGTCGTTGCTTATTTTTCCGCTTTCTGGTTACACAGCCCAATAGAGGACCGGCACGACTACCTTTGGGATGTTGCAGCCGCGCAAGCAGCCGTGGTCGTTGCGCTGGTTTTGTATTTCCACTTCCGGATATACAAACCGCGTTGAGACGGGATGATGGCGCGGCTGGCGGGGATCGAACCCACGACCCTTGGCTTCGGAGGCCAATACTCTATCCACTGAGCTACAGCCGCACTGGCGTTGATGTGACGCCATGTCGTTGCTAAATACCCGCAGTGATGCGGCCTTAGCGGAGGCTTATTCTATCAGTCCTTCGGCGAGTCCCCGTAAATTGTGAGCGGACTGGTTATAATCAGAAATTCGCCGGGCGACCCGGCCACCAGTCTTATTTTTCAATTGTGATGAGGACGCCATGAGCGATAACGGACACCACACGGGCCCAGTCAAAACACCCAAGCAATTGGCTTGGCTGTCTTTCTTTTCATTCGTCTTGCCCGTGTTCATCATCATCGGCTTGGTCAAATACGTGACCGCCGATGCCAAGCCCAGTCCCGGTGCGGAGCAAACAGAACAGGCGATCGCCAAGCGTATTCAACGCGTGGGTAGCATCGAGATTCGTGACGCAAACCGCCCCTTGCGCGCTGGTCAAGAGGTTTATAACGCGCAATGTGCTGCGTGCCACACTTCCGGCGCGGCTGGTGCGCCCAAGTTTGGTGACAAAGGTGCATGGTCTGCGCGCTTGGGTCAAGGCTACGACACGTTGCTCACGCATGCGCTCAAGGGTAAGGGCGCTATGGGTGCACAAGGCGGCGGTGAATATAACGACCTCGAAATCGGGCGTGCTGTGGTGTACATGACCAATGAAGTCGGCGCTAACTTCCCCGTTCCCGAGAAGCCAGCCAATTGATCGGCCCTTGGCTCTTTAAGAAAACCGGCGTCTCAGCCGGTTTTTTTACGCCTTATGACGGTAACGGATCGATGTATCAGCTTGAAAAAGGAGCAGTTTCGGATCAGCGCTGCGCAAGACTGGGGCTCATGTTGTAAGCGAATCGCTCGGGCAACGCCGCCTCAACCGCCTCTTGCGGAACCCACAGGCCGCTCTCGATATAAGGGAGTGCCGCATTTAGATCCTGGGTGTGTACGCGCGCGAGCCCCTCGTTGCAATCTAGGTAGAGGTGGCCTATCTCATCAACCAAGCAGCGTTGGATATTAAGCGGGGCTCCCGTGTGTGCAACGACCCCACCGGGCATTATCCGGGCGACGAGCGGGGTTGCCTCGAGCTCAACGTACACGCGTTGTGGACCATTTTGAAAGTACCAGCGCCCAGAATCGTCTTGCGCGTAATTACGATGAATGAAGTCAATTAGTTTTTCGTGCGTAAGCAATGCACCACGGGACTGTGGCGTTGACTGTGGGCCAGCAAAAGGACCCGCAGCTTGTGCGGCATCATCGCGCATGTACCAGTTACCGCGGGCACTCAAACCTAACCAGCCGTAACAGTGCGGCACGTTGGGCCACTTGGCCATCGCCTGCTTGACGAGCTCATCCATTGGCGACAGACGCC
>JBMTSM010000036.1:0-12435 GCA_049448275.1 Burkholderiaceae bacterium | reverse complement strand
CACCCGTCAAGTGGCGGCTCGCCCCGGTTTGGCTGTGTTGCAGGTGAGTGCTTTGGCGGTCGGCATTCTGGCACTGTCTATCTTGGTTTTGCTGCGCACTGATTTGATAGCCAGCTGGCGGCAAGCCACCCCTGCAGATGCGCCAACACGCTTCGTCATCAATATTCAACCTGATCAGGCTGAGGCGTTTCGGGCGCAATTGGCTGATGCGGGTGTGACCCAGTTCGACTGGTACCCCATGTTCCGCGGCCGTCTGGTTGCGATCAACGAAAAGCCAATACGTCCGGAGGATTTCTCGGGTGACCGCGCGCAGCGACTGGTACAGCGTGAATTCAATTTATCCCATAGCGCTGATTTACCAAGCCACAACGAAGTGACCGAAGGGGCTTGGCAGTCAGGCGATGTCAGTCAAATCAGCATCGAGTCAGGTCTTGCAGATACCTTGGGGTTGAAATTGGGTGATGCATTGACGTTCGATGTTGCCGGCGAAGCCATGACCGCGCGCATATCTGATTTCCGAAAGGTCAATTGGGCCAGCATGCGGGTGAATTTCTTCGCCATGTTCCCAGTGGCAGCGCTACCCGATCTGCCGATCACGTATATCGCTGCGTTCCGTGCGCCCAATTCGTTGGTAACGGATGAAAATGGTCTCCAACGTTCCTTGGATAATCAGCTTTTGCGGCGTTTCCCGAACATCACCAACATAGACACCACAGCGACGCTGGCGCAAGTGCAGCGCATCCTAGACCAAGTCATCGGCGCGATTGAGTTTTTGTTCGCATTCAGTGTGATTGCCGGGCTGGTTGTTTTGTTTTCTGCTATCTCGCATACCCGTGCCGAGCGGACGCGTGAATACGCCATCTTGCGAGCCATGGGCGCCTCGGGGGCACTTTTGCGCCAGGTGCAACGGGCTGAGCTCGTTGGTATTGGCGCGTTAGCGGGCGGACTGGCCAGCAGCGCCGCTGTCGTCGTGGGATGGTCTTTGGCGAAATGGGTTTTTGAATTCCCATGGGTTCCGCCATGGTGGGTGCCATTAGCAGGCGCTCTCGCCGGTGCCTGCCTGGCATTGATGGCCGGGTGGTGGCGTTTGCGAGATTTGCTCAACACACCAGCTTGGCAAACCTTGCGTTTGCGTGCTGATTAATTGCCTTGTCATGAATATCCATGATCCGAGTCCAAGAGACGCTGATAACCAGCCGCTGACGCCTTTCGAGTGGATCGGTGGTGAGGGCGCTGTCAAGCAGCTGGTCGATCGCTTTTACGACTTAATGGACCTCGAGCCGGACTACACGGCGCTTCGCGCTGCCCATGGCAGCGATTTGAGCCAAGCGCGTGAGCGTTTGTTCATGTTTTTATGCGGTTGGTTGGGTGGCCCTAATTTGTACGTCGAGCGTTTTGGTCATCCCCGTCTGCGCGCAAGACACCTGCCATTTTCGATCGGCATCAAAGAGCGTGACGAATGGGTTGCGTGCATGCAGCAGGCCATGCGAGAGGTAGCTATACCTCAGCCGCTGATGGCCCGCTTGACCGAATCCTTTATGCAAACGGCTGACCACATGCGCAACCGGGGCGGTTGAATCAGCGAGCCCTTAGCCGTCTAGGTGTGGTCGCTGTGGGCGCCTTGACCGCCCTTTAAGAGGACGATCAGTGCGCCTGCACCGCCGTCGTTGCCTTTCGCCTGTACGAACGCCAACACTTCTTTTTTCTGCACCAGCCAGCGTTGGGTCTTGGCCTTTAGAACAGGGGTTTTGCCTGGCGATCCGAGTCCTTTTCCGTGGATAACCCGAACGCAACGCCACCCTTTTCTGACTGCCAAGCGCAGAAAATCCGCGAGGCTCTCGCGAGCCTCATCGGTACGCAAGCCGTGCAAGTCAATTTGGCCTTGCAGCGCCCAGTCGCCCGCCCGCAATTTACGCAGTACGTCAGGGCCAATACCCGTTCGGCGGTAGCTCAGGGTATCGTCGGTTTCTAACAGGCTGGTGACGTCAAATTCATCGGATAAAGCGGCTTGCATGACCGCTGAGTCATCAAACTCCCGTTGCAGCGCCAAGGGCAACGGGGCAGGCGTTTGTATGCTTGCGCGACCCCCGTCTTTGATGGGCTTTACGGCACCAACCGTCAAGGCAAAGAGTTGCTGCTCACGCAGGCGGTGAGCTTCTGCAAGCGCGCGTGCTTGCGCAGCCTCTTTTTCGGCCCGTGCTTGGGCCGCCAATTGCTTTTGCATGGCTCCGAGGTCAGAAAAGCTTTTCGCGCGCATGCGCTATTTTGGCAAATTTGTTAAGGGTGTCTTTGGGGGCTCAGATTAGTCCGTGTTCGGCCATGGAGTAAACCCCGCTAGCGGTCACGATCATATGGTCGAGCACGCGAACATCGATTAATTGCAGCGTTCTGGTGAGGGTTTCGGTCAGGTGGATATCAGCTGACGAGGGCTCGCTGTGGCCACTGGGATGGTTATGCGCCAATATGACAGCCGCGGCATGGTGCCGCAAAGCAGCGACGGCCACTTCACGGGGGTAGACCGTGGCCTGTGTCAGCGTGCCCTGAAACAACTCTTCCATCGCTAACAAGTGGTGCTGTGTGTTGAGAAAGAGCACCGCAAACACTTCTTTGGTTTTGCCGCCCAATTGCAGTTGCAGGTATTGCCGCACGTCTGCAGGGTCGCGCAACACGGATCTGGCCTCTAGGGTCTCGCGCATGGCCCGGTTTACCAACTCAGAGACAGCGGCAATTTCGGCTTGTTTGGCGGGGCCAAGGCCCTTGATGGCGCTCAGTTTTTCGGGTGTTGCTTGAAGGAGACCTCGCAGGCCGCCTAAGCGGCTCAAGATATCAGTTGCGAAGGCGACGACAGGACGCTCTCGGGTGCCCGTTCGCAACAAAAGCGCCAGTACCTCCGCGTCGGTGAGGGCGCTTGCACCCATCGCTTTCAATTTTTCGCGGGGCAGGGGGTTGAACAGATCGTTATCGGCAGGTGCGACCGGGCCTTTTCCCTGAGCGGTCATGAATGCCTTTCGAGGTTTCTACAATATAGTGGTTGTCCGCACGGGGTGAATCCTCGTTATACCGGCCCCTCTTGGGGGGAGCTCAGTGTTGTTACCCTTGCTTGTTGCACCCTATATCGTTGTTCTCGCGCCGTTTGGCGTTGACCTGAGGCCCTATGAGTACCATTGACACCGAATCTTTTCTTACGCTGCATTACCGAATGCGCGGGCCGGATGGTCATGAGGTCATCAGTACGTTTGGTGGGATGCCTGCCACGTTGAGCATGGGGGGTGGACAGTTGTCCCCCGCGATTGAGCAACGTCTTCTCGGGCTTGAGGAGGGGGCTCAGGCGGTGTTTGAACTGCCCGCCGGCGACGCCTTTGGTCCGCATAATCCGGAGGCAGTGCAATGGGTTGCGCGTAGCATGCTCGACCAGCTTGGTGACCCGGATGAAAAGTACGCCCCGGGCGATGTGGTTCAATTCCCTACGCCTGATGGATTGGGACAATATGCGGGCGCTGTGGTCGCATCCAAGCCTGATGCCTCCGCCGTCTTATTTGATTTCAACCACCCGCTGGCTGGGCAGGCGGTTACTTTTGAAGTTCATGTGATTGGGGTTTTGTGATGACTGACCAAGTAGCCAAGCGTGATGTTTTGTTGGCAACCCCGCGTGGGTTTTGCGCAGGTGTTGACCGTGCAATCGATATCGTGTCGCATGCCTTGCAAAAGTTTGGGGCACCCATATACGTGCGGCACGAGATCGTTCACAACACATTTGTTGTGAATGACCTGAAGCAAAAAGGTGCGATCTTTATCGAGGACCTAGACGAAGTGCCGCCAGGGGCGACCTTGGTTTTCTCGGCGCATGGTGTCAGCCGGGCGATCCAAGACGAGGCAAAGGCCCGCGGTTTTTCGATTTTTGATGCGACCTGCCCACTGGTCGCGAAAGTACATGTTGAGGTCGCCAAGCTCTCGAAAGAGGGTTATGAGTTCTTGATGATCGGGCACAAAGGTCATCCCGAAGTGGAGGGGACCATGGGTCAACTCTCGTCCGGAATCCATTTGGTCGAAGACGAAGCTGATGTCGAGCGGGTACAACCTCGTCAGAGCGAGTTACTGGCGGTGGTCACTCAGACCACGCTCAGCGTGGATGATGCGGCATCGATCATGGCGGCGATCAAAAAGCGCTTCCCGAATGTTCGCGAACCCAAGCAGCAGGACATTTGCTACGCCACTCAAAATCGGCAGGATGCGGTCAAGATTTTGTCGCGCCAAGTCGATGTGGTGATCGTGGTGGGCAGTCCCACCAGTTCGAATAGCAATCGGTTGGCTGAGCTATCGCAGCGCTTGGGCACGCCCGCGTACATGGTGGATGCCCCATCAGAGTTGCAGGCCGCTTGGCTTGAGGGACATGCACGCGTTGGCATCACAGCAGGTGCGTCTGCACCGGAGATTTTGGTGCAGGGTGTGATTGACAAGTTGAGGGCGTTGGGTGCGGTTTCGGTTCAGACCATGTCTGGCGTAGAGGAGTCGGTCCAATTCCCGTTACCCAAGGGCTTGCGCCTCAATTGATCGTCTCTTTTTATTTTTTATCGGTTCAAACCCATGCTTGATGTTGTATCGCTTCGCAAAGATTTAGACCTCGTTGTGAAGGCGCTGGAAAAGCGCAAAAGTCCGCAGCCCTTTTTAGATGTGTCCGCTTTCCAAGACCTGGAAACCAAGCGAAAAACCATCCAAGTTCAGACAGAGGCCTTACAAGCCCAGCGTAACGCGCTGAGTAAGCAAATTGGTCAACTGAAAAGTAAAGGGGAGTCAGCCGATGCCGTCATGGCCGAAGTTGCATCGATCAAGGATGCGCTCGATGCATCAGCGGCGGAATTGGATGCGCTGCAAGCGCCGCTGCAAGCCCTTTTAATGGCGGTGCCTAACTTGCCTCAAGATGACGTGCCGGTTGGGGCAGATGAGGCTGCAAACGTTGAATTACGCCGTTGGTCGCCATCGGGTGGTCTGGGTGGCAACGCAACGCCTTTACCTTTCCCGCCGAAAGATCATGTCGACGTGGGTGAGCCATTTGGATTGGATTTCGAATTGGGCGTGAAGCTGTCCGGCTCTCGTTTCTCTGTGTTGCGCGGACCGGTTGCGCGACTACACCGGGCGTTAGCGGCATTCATGTTGGACACGCAGACAGAAAAACACGGTTACACCGAGTGCTACACCCCTTATGCGGTGAACGCCGCCTCATTGATCGGCACGGGTCAACTGCCCAAGTTTGAGGCGGACCTTTTTGCAGCCATCAAGGGTGGGCAGGATGGTGATACCGAAAGCTTGAGTGAGGATACCGCGCTGTACCTGATCCCCACGTCTGAGGTGCCCCTGACCAACTTCGTGCGTGACACCATCATCCCCGAGGCTGACTTACCGCTGAAATTCACCGCACACACCCCCTGCTTCAGGTCGGAGGCCGGCAGTCATGGTCGGGATACGAGGGGCCTGATCCGTCAGCATCAGTTTGACAAAGTCGAAATGGTGCAAATCGTTCACCCTGACAAGAGCGAAGAGACGTTGGCTGAAATGACGGGTCACGCGGAAGCCATTTTGCAAGCCCTTGAGTTGCCTTATCGCGTTGTCTTGCTGTGTACCGGTGATATGGGCTTTGGCGCGACTAAGACGCACGATCTTGAGGTGTGGCTACCCGCCCAAAACACCTACCGTGAGATCAGCTCGGTGTCGAATTGCCAAGCCTTCCAAGCCCGTCGAATGCAAGCGCGATTTAAAAGTTCAGCAGGCAAAAACGAATGGGTTCATACCCTGAATGGTTCCGGTCTTGCGGTGGGACGCGCGTTGGTCGCGGTCTTGGAAAACCACCAACAAGCAGACGGCAGTATCCGCATTCCTGCGGCACTGCAACCCTACTTGGGTGGTCAGGCTGTTTTGAAGCCCTGAGTCAGAAGTCGATCAGGCCAGCCGTGCGTGCCAAGTGGCTGGCTTGTGAACGACTCTTCACGTTGAGGCGTCGGAACAGGCGCCACAGGTGCACCTTTACGGTGTGCTCGCTGATGCTGAGGGCGTCTGCGATGTCGCGATTGCTGAGGCCCTTGTCGAGCATAACCAGCAGTTGCTTTTGGCGCTTTGACAGCTTCTCTGGAACCGTGGGGCCCTCTTCGCCTTCTTCAGCGCCGGACTCCATGAATTCTTTGAGCATGCGACCAATGTGCGCTGCCCCTTGTGATTTCTCGATATAGGCATCAGCACCCGCCTCAAGCGAGAGGTCCGCGTAATCGGTAGCGGGTGAAGCCGACAGCACCACCAACGAGGTGTCTGGCAGCAGGCGACGCAATTCGCGAACGCCTGAGACGCCGTTGGTGTCGGGTAGTTTGAGGTCTAAGCAAACCAATTCGGGCGTACCGTTATCGGCAATCGCTTGATTGACAACCGCTAAGCGGTCGAGTTCGACAATGGCGGCTTTGGCGCGGAGTCGGCGAAGCAACATCGCCACCGCGTCGCGCATCAGTGGGTGGTCGTCAATTACAAAAATGCTCATTTTCTGATCCAAATTCACGCGTGGTCACTGGCAGCGAGATGACCGCAGTCGAAAAGCGTTTAATACGGAAGATCTATCCTAACGCTAATTGATAAAAAATCGCGGCGTTTCGCCAAATTTGTAACAATTTTCATACGTTTCGAGGGTCAGTATGCCAAGCCGATGGCGGCCCTCACATCGCGCATGGTTTCTTGGGCGACCGTACGGGCGCGGTCCGTGCCCGCGTCGATGATTTCCCGCACGATTGCCGGGTTAGTCACATAGGGCTCAGCGCGCTCCAGCATTGGTTGCTGCTCACGCAATACGGCGTCGATGATGGGTTGCTTGCAGTCCAAGCAGCCGATACCGGCGCTGCGACAACCATGGTCGACCCACACTTGCGTCTCTGCGTCGCTGTAGACCTTGTGGAATTGCCAGACAGGGCAGCGGGCAGGGTCGCCTGCATCGGTTCGTTTAATGCGGGCCGGGTCAGTTGGCATCCGTTTGATTTTGTGCTCAATGCTGGCCTTGTCCTCGCGAATCGCAATGGCGTTGTTGTAGCTTTTGCTCATCTTGGCGCCATCTAAGCCGGGCAAGCGGCTCGCCTCTGTTAACAGCGCTTGGGGCTCCACCAATACCGCTTTACCCGTACCTTTGAAGTAGCCTTGCAGGCGCTCTTTTTCAGCCGCATCGAGATCGGGGTGTTGGTTGATAAAGTCCATTGCGCCTTCCAACGATTTGGTGTCACCCGTTTCTTGAAATTTTTTGCGTGACTTTTCAAACCGTTTGGCGGCATCTTTCCCGAGTTTTTCTAGGCTGGCTTCGACGCGCTCTGCGAAGTCAGCTTCGCGGCCGTAAAGGTGGTTGAAGCGCCGCGCAGCTTCCCGTGTGAGTTCCACGTGGCTGGCTTGGTCTTCGCCGACGGGTACGTGCTTGGCACGGTAAATGAGGATATCTGCCGCTTGCAGCAATGGATAGCCTAAAAAGCCGTAGGTGGTGAGGTCTTTGTCTTTCAGTTTTTCTTGCTGGTCTTTGTAGGTCGGCACGCGTTCCAACCAACCGATGGGGGTACCCATGGCCAGGAGGGTAAATAGCTCCGCATGCTCGGGAATACGGCTTTGCAGAAACATGGTGCATTTGGCGGGGTCTAGTCCTGTTGCCAGCCAGTCAATCACCATCTCATAGACGTTCTTCTCGATGACTTCACGGTTTTCGTAATGCGTGGTCAGTGCGTGCCAATCCGCGACGAAATAAAAGCAGTTGAGTTCCTCCTGAAGCCGCACCCAATTTTTCAGGGCACCGTGGTAATGGCCTAAATGCAGGGCACCGGTCGGCCGCATGCCGGAGAGTACACGCTCGGTCTGGGTATGGGAGGGAGTTGGGGTATCAGAGACTGACATGGTGACGCAATAAACAATTAATCAACGATAGGGAGTTTGCTTCAGGTGAGGAGCAAGCGAATGGGGGTCGTCAGCCACTCGAGCGTTTGGGCTGTGAGGTTCATGACAGGCCGAAGCCAAAGCGTGCTGACCACGCCCGCCAATACAAGGCCCATGACGATGAAGAAGCCCCATGGCTCCACACGTGAAACCATCATGGCGGCGCGCATTGGCAATAGGCCAACCAATATGCGGCCACCGTCGAGCGGTGGCAGTGGGAATAAGTTGAACGCAAACATCACCAGGTTCACCAAAATACCGGCCCGGCACATTTCGTAGAAAAACCGCTCTTCGAGCCCCATGGCATTGAGAAAATAAATGCCAACGACCCACAAAAATGCCTGGACGAAGTTGGCGAATGGGCCCGCCAAGGCAACCCACACCATGTCTCGTTTGGGATTGTTGAGGTTGCCGAAACGCACTGGGACTGGTTTGGCGTAACCGAAGAGGAACGCACCGCTGGTGGCGAAATACAGCAACAGCGGCATGGCAATGGTGCCCACTGGGTCGATGTGTTTGAGCGGGTTCAGGGTGATCCGGCCCAGCATGGCTGCGGTGTTGTCCCCAAATCGCAGCGCAGCATAGCCGTGTGCCGCCTCGTGCAGTGTGATGGCGAACAGAACCGGCAGCGCGTAAACGGCCACGGTTTGAATGATCGATGCAAAGTCCATCGGCTTATTGTCGCTTGATTTTTAAAGGCCGAGACGGGTCCAGTCGCCACCGCCCTCGCGCAGGATTTCAGGCGCTTCCCCGATCCGCATCGGGGTGAGGTCAATCACGGTTGTCGGGGTCGACGCGCAAGCGCCTGCATCAATGATGCCGGCCAGGTCATTGGGGAGTTGTTCTCGAATCTCCGCTGCATCGTTGAGCGGGATCGTTTCACCGGGGAGAATCAAGGTGGTGGCCAGCAACGGTTCGCCATGGGTCGCCAAAAGGGTATGAATGACGGGGTGATCAGGAACCCGTAGTCCGATGCTTTTACGAGATGGGTGGCTGACACGGCGCGGCACTTCCTTGCTCGCATCCAAGATGAAGGTGAACGCCCCCGGGGTGGCTAATTTGAGTAGCCGATATTGCTGGTTATCCACCCTGGCGTAGTTGGCGACTTCGCTCAGGTCAGCGCATAACAAGGTCAGGTGGTGCCGATCGTCTACTTGCCGAATTCGTCTTAGCCTATCAACCGCCGTTTTGTCATCGAGGTGGCACACCAAGGCGTAGCTCGAGTCGGTTGGAACCGCCAAGACGCCGCCGCCGCGCAACAGCAAGGCGGCTTGTTTAATCAAGCGCGCTTGGGGGTTATCGGGGTGTACTTCAAAGAACTGTGACATACGCCCTCATTGCAGTAATTCCCAAACCGGCTTGATACCCGTCGGGAGTGGAGGGAGCTGGCCCAGATCGATTCGGCTTTCCTCGGGGCTGTGGAAGTCGCTACCCCGTGAGGCGTAGAAGTCGAACTCCCGCGCGAGGTCTGCGTACTGCGCAAATTCAGCGACGCTGTGACTGCCAGTGACAACCTCGATGGCTTGACCCCCATGCGCTTTGAATTCGCTCATCAAGGCAAACTCGAGTGTGGGCGTCAGCCCATATCGCGCAGGGTGTGCGACGACCGCAACGCCACCGGCCTCGGTGATCCACCGGACCGCATCGCCCAACTTGGCCCACCGGTGGGGGACGAAGCCTGGTTTGTTATCCGCTAGGTATTTTCGAAAGACATCGTGTGTGTCACGCGCCATACCAATGTCAACGATGTAGCGGGCAAAGTGCGTTCGAGAGATCAGCTCTGGATTGTCGACGTATTGCAACGCGCCCTCATAGGCGCCATTGATCCCCACTTTAGCGAGTTCAGCAGCCATTTCTTTGGCGCGATTGTCACGTCCCGCCCGCGTTTCGCGCAGCCCCTGGACCAAGCCGGGGTGGTGAGGGTCAAATCCCAAGCCAACAATGTGTACGGTGACGCCTGCAAAACTGACTGAGATTTCCGTGCCCGTCACACAGGCCAAACCAATATCCGCCGCTGCGGCTTGCGCCGCCGCCTGGCCAGCCAGTTCATCGTGATCGGTTAGTGCCCACAACGTGACGCCATTCGCCTTGGCGCGTTGCGCCAGCGCTTCGGGGCTGAGCGTGCCGTCGGAGGCGGTTGAGTGGCAGTGCAAGTCGGCGTTCACAGGGCCGCCCCTTCAATTAAAAATCGTACGCGGCGCTGTCCCTGCCAGTTATCGGTCTCTAGTTTGAAAGCCAATAAGGCCTCGTTGGGTAGCGGCTCCGTGCGACCGAACCAAATACCGTCCACGGGTTGGCCTTGATGCTTCAACTTCAGTGCGAGGTGCTTTTCGCCGACGATACGCTGCGATACGACGGTCAGTGACTCGCTGAAAACGGGTGTTGAAAAGCCCTGTCCCCAAACCGCTTTTTGAATGTGCTCCACCACGTCGGGGTGTCGATATTCGGGCGCCAAGGGGCCGTCGGTTTCGATGATGTGGGTGAGGGTTTGCACGTCCAACCACTCTGAGGCAACTTGCTGCAAAGCTGCCTCGAACACATCCAGTTGATCCGCGTCAATCGTGCAGCCCGCCGCCATCGCATGGCCACCAAAGCGCAGTAAAACACCGGGGTGCCGTTTGGCGACAAGATCAAGGGCGTCTCTCAGGTGAAATCCAGGAATGGAGCGGCCAGATCCCTTTAGTGTGTCGCCCGTGTCATCACCTTGGCTCATGGCAAAGACAAACGTGGGGCGGTGCCATTTGTCTTTGAGACGTGACGCGACAATGCCGACCACACCTTCGTGAAAGTCGGGGTCGAAGATGCAAATAGCGGCGGGAATGTGCGCATCGCTATCGAGCATATCTTCCGCCAAAGCGAGCGCTTGGTCGCGCATGTGGCCTTCGATGGTTTTGCGTTCACGGTTGATTCGATCAAGTGACTGCGCCAATTCGGTCGCCCGACTCAAATCGTCGGTGACCAAGCATTCGATACCCAAGGTCATGTCGGCCAAGCGTCCCGCCGCGTTGAGGCGTGGCCCCAGTGCAAAACCAAAATCAGCGGTGTTCGCGACCTGGGGCTGACGACCGGCGATTTGGAACAGGGCAGACATGCCAACTGGCAACAAACCAGCACGAATGCGCCGCAGCCCCTGCGCAACCAGGCGTCGGTTGTTAGCATCCAACGAGACCACATCGGCAACCGTACCCAAGGCGACCAAAGGCAACAAGTGATCCAATTTGGGTTGCGTGGCCGCATCGAAGACGCCAGCATCCCGCATCAACGCGCGCATGCGTAAGAGCACATAAAACATGACGCCCACACCGGCGATGGTTTTGCTGGCGAAGTCACACCCTGGTTGGTTGGGGTTCACGATGGCGTCGGCATCAGGAACGGCGACGATACCGTTAAGCATCGCGGGGAGGTGGTGGTCCGTGACAACGACTTTCATGCCTAATTCGCGGGCTTTTTCCACCCCTTCGAAACTCGCGATACCGTTGTCGACTGTGACGAGCACCGCTGCGCCAGTAGCCTTGACTCGGCTTGCGATCCCCGGCGTTAGTCCGTAGCCGTCAGCGACCCGGTCGGGCACCAAGTAATGCGTGTTTTTTGAACCGAGCAGCCGTAAACCACGTATACCCACGGCGCAAGCCGTTGCGCCATCACAGTCGTAGTCGGCGACGATGCAGATGTGCGACTGTTGCGCAATCGCCTCCACCAAGATTTGGGCCGCCTCATCAATGCCCTTGAGGGTGTTCGGTGATAAGAGTTTGACGAGGTTGTCGTCGAGCTCCTCGGGGGCTTGTACGCCACGCGCGGCAAATAAACGGGCCAACAAAGGGTGGACGCCCGCTTGCTCAAGCGCCCAAACAGTTCGGGGTGGACAGTCTCGGGTGGTGATTTGCATGGCAGGGTGTGTTGGCTTTGGGGTCACGCGCCGTCGAGCAGCGCATTAGGGAGTGTGGGCATTTTTTGCAGACCCCATTGTCGACGGGTTCGGTTGATTTTGGCACTTAAACCCGGCGCGCCACGCTGCCAGGTCACAGCCGAATCGCCGTTCCCAAATGTGATCCGGTCATCTGCCGACCCCTCAGCGCAAAGACGCCGCAGTTGGTCACGGTCTAAGTCTTGCCAAGCTTGAACCCAATGTGCGTGTGCGTCGGCTGCGTCCGAAAGGGTTGGGAGCCAAATAGCCTCGACGCTTCGGCGAGGGGCTACAGACAGGTGGCCTGCGCCCTCAATCCAGATGCCACTGACGCTGGGCAAGCGCTTGGCGGCGCGGGCGTCGTTGAGCGGGTGGGTGTAAAACAGCATCTGTACCTCGTTTTGCAGTCGCAGCAGCCACCGCAGGTTGTCCGCTGCATTGGCCACCTGCTGAGGGATCTGAGTGGACACAAAGGGGACGTAGGGCGCGAGGTGTTGGTTGCGCGCGCGCGCCAAGCTGGGGGTTGTGATGCCGCGCAGACGCTCACCTTTTAGCAACCAACGCGCGGGTTCGATCGCCTGCAGCGTCATGCC
>JBMTSM010000035.1:0-12440 GCA_049448275.1 Burkholderiaceae bacterium | reverse complement strand
ATTTCACTGAGCCCGAATTATTGGCGCAAGCCATTGACGCAACGCGGGAAGATGCTTTCACCGTCACACGCTTTGAGGCCTCATTACAGCCCGATCATCAGACCCATGCCTTGCCCGTTCACGTGATCGTCTCACGCACGGATGAGCCCGACACTGTGATGGTTGAGCTGCTGCCGCTGGATAAACAATTGCGCCAAGAGCGCGAGGAGCGTCTCGTCGACCAGGCATTGGCCAACAAGGAGTTGATCCGTGGCCTTGCACACGAGATCAAAAACCCCTTGGGTGGTATCCGCGGGGCGGCGCAGTTGCTGCAAATGGAGTTGGAAAACAAGGCGCTTCATGACTACACGCAGGTGATTATTCATGAAGCTGATCGCTTGCAATCGCTGGTGGATCGTCTGCTGGCGCCGCATCGCAAACCGCACGTGGTGGGCGACGTCAATATCCATGAGGTCTGCGAGCGGGTGCGGGCGGTTTTGTTAGCCGAGTATCCCAAAGGCCTCTCGGTGCAGCGGGACTATGACTTGTCGATTCCTGAGTTCAGGGGTGACAAGGAGCAGTTGATTCAGGCGGTCATGAATATTGCCCAAAACGCAGCGCTCGCGCTGGCTGATCTGCGAGCACGTGGCAAAGCCAGTATCACTTTCAAGACCCGTGTGGCACGTCAAATCACGATGGGCAAAGTGCGCTACAGGCTGGCACTTGAATTGCATGTGATGGACAACGGCCCTGGGGTTCCCGCCGCCATCAAGGATCGGTTGTTCTACCCCTTGGTTTCGGGGCGCGACGGTGGCACAGGCCTGGGGCTGACACTGGCTCAGACGTTTGTGCAACAGCACCAGGGCTGGATTGAGTGTGAGAGCGAGCCAGGCTCGACTGATTTCAAAATTTTGATTCCGCTGCCTTGACGATGCAGTTGACCGATAACAACGAAGGAACTGATTCATGAAACCCATTTGGATTGTTGATGACGACCAATCGATTCGGTTTGTTCTAGAGCGCGCATTGCAACGAGAGGGCCTTGAGACACGCTCGTTCACGCAAGGAAATGATGTGCTAGCAGCGTTAGCCGACGCGGCGCCGAGTGAGTTGCCCAGTGTGTTGGTCAGTGACATTCGGATGCCGGGTGTGAATGGCCTAGAGCTACTGACCAAGGTCAAAACCCGTCAACCAGATTTGCCCATCATCATCATGACGGCCTACTCGGATTTGGACAGCGCCGTCTCCGCCTTTCAAGGGGGGGCATTCGAGTACCTGGCTAAACCCTTTGATGTTAACAACGCCATTGAGTTGGTTCGCCGCGCCTTCGAGCAATCGGTGGTGACGCCCGAAGAGGGTAAAGCGGCTGATGCAGCTACAGAGATGCTGGGTCAAGCCCCGGCGATGCAAGAGCTTTTCCGTGCCATTGGCCGTTTAAGCCAAAGTCATGTGACCGTCCTAATCACCGGTGAGTCTGGCACAGGTAAAGAGTTGGTGGCCAAAGCGCTGCACAAACATTCACCGCGAGCCGAGGGACCATTTGTGGCCATCAACACCGCGGCGATTCCCAAAGATTTGCTGGAGTCCGAGCTCTTTGGTCATGAGCGGGGTGCATTTACCGGTGCGCAAGCCATGCGGCGCGGTCGTTTTGAGCAAGCTGACGGCGGTACCTTGTTTCTTGACGAAATTGGTGACATGCCATTCGATCTGCAAACTCGGTTGCTTCGGGTGCTCAGCGAAGGTAGCTTCTACCGCGTTGGCGGACACAGCGCGATCAAGGTACAGGTACGGGTTATCGCCGCAACGCACCAAGACCTTGAGCAGCGCGTCGCTCAGGGCCACTTCCGCGAGGATTTGTATCACCGGCTCAATGTGATTCGTCTACGGATTCCTGCGCTTCGTGAGCGCTTGGATGACGTACCCGTGTTGATCCGACACTTCCTGCAAGCCAGTGCAACGCAGTTAGGCGTCGAAGCCAAGCGCTTGGCGCCCGCTGCGATGCGGGTGTTGTCAGGCTTTCACTTCCCGGGCAATGTGCGCCAGTTAGAAAACTTGTGTCATTGGCTCACCGTGATGGCGCCCGGCCAGGTCGTTGAAGTGAAGGATTTACCGCCAGAGGTGAGAGACCAGAGTCGCATTGCCTCGCTCGCATTTGCAGGCGATGCTGATACTGATGTGATGGCAGGGGGGCGTGCAGTCGTGAACCCAACGGCGAACGCAGTCCATAGTCTGGCCGCTATTGGCGCGCCCTGGACTGACTTGGTGCAGGCCGAGGCGGCCGCTTTGCTTCGTGATGATCAGCCTAACGTTTGGGATCAGCTCACACAGAAATTTGAATCTGCGTTGATCACAGCGGCAATTTCGCACACCAAAGGGCGGCGCGTTGATGCGGCCAACAAACTGGGCATTGGTCGCAACACCATCACTCGAAAAATCCAGGACTTAGGGCTATACGAGAGCCTACGCGACTTGCGTTAAGGCTTTTTCGCCGCCCTAAAGAGCGGTTCCACTTTGGCCGCATAGACCTCTAGGTCTGCGATGCGCGCCTTGCCCGAGGGGTGCGTGGAGAGCCAACTGGGCTGCCCACCGTTTGGCGAGACAGCCCCCATCTTCCGCCACAGCGAGATGGCAGCACGCGGATCGTAACCGGCACGCGCTGCCAATTCGACGCCCATGCGATCAGCCTCGGTCTCATGGGTACGGCTGTTGGGTAGCTTCAGCATCAGGTCTGATCCCACTTGCGCAATATTGCTGCCCAAGGTGCCCAGTCCCAAAAGTGATGTGCCGATATTCAGGGTGAGTGTGGTGGCCATCTCTTGTGAAATTTGCTCCCGCGAGTGCTCGCGCAGGGCGTGTGCCATTTCATGTCCGATGATGGCGGCAAGCTCATCATCGGTTAATTTGAGCTGGGTGATGATGCCGGTATAAACCGCAATCTTGCCGCCGTGCATGCACCAGGCGTTGAGGGTGTCGGCCGTGATAACGTTGGTTTCCCACTTCCAATCAACCGCGTCGGGGCGAAACACCTTGACCTGTGGAATGAGTTTCGCCGTAATGTTGCGAACCCGCCGTAATTGCGCGACATCCGTGTTGAGTGTGCCGGCTTTGCGTGCCTCACTTAACACCTGTGCATAGGCCTTGTTCGCCATGTCAGCGATCTGCGGTTCCGATACCAATAGCAATTGCCGCCGATCGGCGCCCACGGTGCCCTTATCGGTGGTGGACGCACAGGCGACCAGCGCCGAAATCACTGCAAATACAAGTGTGCCTTTAACCCAATGTTTCATTTGAATGCTGCCTCAAAAATGACCGGCGCATGGTCGCTGGGGCGCTCGTTCTTTCGAGGTGCTTTATCCACAAAAGCCCTTGCCGCTCGCGCCTTTAACGCTGAGCTGACCAGCACATGGTCAATGCGTAAACCGCGATTTCTGCGAAACGCGAATTCACGGTAATCCCACCAACTGTAATTTTTTTCAGGTTGATCGAACAGTCGAACGCTATCGCTCAAGCCCAAATCAACCAGGGCCTGCAATTGATCGCGCTCGGCTTGGGTGCAGTGGATAGTGCCCTCTAAGGTCTCGGGGTCCCAGACGTCGGCTGCATCAAATGTGATGTTGTAGTCACCCATGATCAAAAAGTTTGGGTGGGCTGCGATTTCCTCTTTCACCCAAGCGCGTAAGGCGTCTAGCCACGCCATCTTGTATGTGAACTTATCGCTGTCAGGGGCCTGACCATTCGGGAAATAGCCCCCAATGACCCGCACTGATTCACCATTGGGTGCATCGAACGTTCCCGCAATCAATCGCGCATGATCATCAGGAAAGTGTGGGTTGTTTCGCTGTACATCCCGTGCGGGTTGTTTACTAATAAGGGCGACACCGTTGTAGGTTTTCTGGCCCAACCACGCTGCCTGCCACCCCGCTTCATTAAACGCCGCCAAGGGGAATTTCTCGTCCGCCATCTTGAGTTCTTGCAGGGCAAGCACATCAACCGGATTGGCTGCCAGCCAGTCAAGGACTTGAGGCAGCCGAATGTTGAGTGAGTTGACGTTCCAGGTGGCGAATTGCATCGTGGTGTGTGTACGGAAAAATCAGAAGGTCCAATCGTACACGCATCACGAAACGCCTAATTGTGGCGTGCTCATCCGCGAGGTTAGGCGATTAGGAAATGCGCGCTAAACGGAACTCAGCGCTCGAAGGTCACAAAGTCGAAGCTGAGTGCCTCTGGCGCATCTGGGGCAGCGCGGTGTTGCTCGCGGCCGGTTTCACGCCATTCAGCACCTAAGGTTGGGGCGAATGCGTCACCCTCGAAGTCTTTGTGAATCATGGTTACCACCACGCGCTGCGCGAGGGGTAGCGCCGCGGCGTAAATCTGCGCACCACCAATCACCCAGACTTCTTCCGGAGCGTTCTCGGAGCTGCCTTTTAAGTGCTGCAACGCCGCTTCAAGGCTATGAGTTGCGTGTGCGCCGTCTGCGTACCAATTGGCTTGGCGCGTGATGACGATATTGGTGCGCCCCGGTAACGGCCTGAATTTAGGGGGCAATGAGTCCCATGTTTTACGCCCCATGATGACGGGGCAACCCGTCGTGTGCGCTTTGAAGTGCGCCAGGTCTTGCGGCAGGTGCCACGGCAAGCTGTTGTTGATTCCGATCACGCCGTTTTGGGCTTGGGCGTATATGAGGTTGAGACGCATGCTTAGATTGTGGTGGTTTTTTTGGGAGGCATCAAAACCGCTGCAATGGCGGTCACACCAAATACCATGGCGAGCAAGTCTTGCCAATGTGGTACTTCGCCCACGATGAATGTCGCCGTCATGGTGCCAATGACGGGTACTGCCATGATGCTCATCGCGCTGGTGGCCGGTGGCAAGTCGCGGGCCATGCCGAACCAAATGACTTGTGCATAACCGTAGTTAAAGACCACCGCGTAAACCAGCGTCAGCCACATCTGACCACTGAACGTTGCGATGCTGGTAACCGGTTCTAACTTGATAGCGAGCGCCCAAATCACCAGACTCGACAGCAGCATCATCCAGACCGTGAGTACTTCCGGGCGCAATTCAAAGGGCACGCGGCGCATCAGTAATGTGCCCAATGCCCACGACAACGCCGCACCTTCCATCCACAAAATACCAGCGGGGCTGCCGCTGATATTGGTGAGTTCATGCCAGGTGAGCAGGCCGATGGTGGCAAGCACGCACACCACTGCCAGGCCGGCGCGTTTGGTCAGCGGCTGTTTGAATAACAACGCGCCAATCAACACGGTGTAGATCGGCATGGTGAAGCCCAAAATGGCAGAGCGGCCTGACGGCAAAAGACTCACGCCCATGACCGACATGGTGTGCCACCCCAAGATGTTGGGGATGCCTAAGCCAACGATGATCCACCACTCGTTACCCCGCGGCCACATGCGCAGGCCTTTGCGGTGGAAGTACACGAAGAGCCACATCGCTCCCAGCATCATGGTGCTGCTGCGGAAGTACAGCGGGGTTAACTCTTGCAGTGAGAGTTTCATGATGGGCCAGTTAAGACCCCACATGAGCGTGAGCGCGATTAACGCCCAGGCCTGTTGTCTGGTGAGCATGGGCGTGATCTCGCAGGGGTGACGGTTTAGACCGCGACGGGTGCCTTGATAGCGGGGTGGTGCGCGTAGTCGAGTACCTCAAAGTCCTCGAACGCGTAGTCAAAGATGCTGTCGGGCTTGCGTTTGATGTGCAGCTTGGGGTAGGGGTAGGGCGACCGGCCGAGTTGCGTTTGCACCTGTTCGTGGTGGTTGCTGTAGATGTGGCAGTCGCCGCCGGTCCAGATAAAGTCGCCGACATCCAAGTCGCATTGCTGTGCCACCATATGTGTGAGCAGTGCGTAGCTCGCGATGTTGAAGGGCACACCCAAGAAAATATCAGCGCTGCGTTGATACAACTGACAGCTCAGTTTGCCTTTGCCGCCAGCCTCGGTTGGGGGTGCCACATAAAACTGAAAAAACGCGTGGCAGGGCATGAGCGCCATTTTTGATAGCTCGCTGACGTTCCAGGCGCTGACAATCATGCGACGAGAGTCGGGGTTGTTTTTGATGGTGTGGACCACCTCGGCGATCTGGTCGATGTGGCCGCCATCAGGCGTGGGCCAGCTGCGCCATTGCACGCCATACACCGGCCCCAAGTCGCCGTTGGGCGCCGCCCATTCATCCCAAATGCTGACGCCGCGCTCCTGCAGCCACTTGGCATTGGCATCGCCACGCAGGAACCACAGCAGTTCATAAATGATGGATTTGAGGTGCACCTTTTTCGTGGTCACCAGCGGAAAGCCTTCATTGAGGTCAAACCGCATTTGGTAGCCAAAGACACTGCGTGTGCCGGTACCGGTTCGGTCGGTTTTTTCGATGCCATGCGCGAACACATGCTGCATGAAATCTTCGTATTGGCGGGGCGCGGTGGGCGAGGTCATAAGGCGGTCGGTTACGCGGTATTCAAAGCGATAAGGATAACAAGAACTGCGGTCTAACCGTCTGCCAGCACGCGACCGGGGTTCAAAATGTTCTTGGGGTCAAGGGCGCGCTTGATTTCCCGCATCATGCGCAGCGCCACGGGCGATTTGTACTTGGGCAGCGTATGGGCCTTCAGGCTACCGATACCGTGTTCGGCTGAGATCGAGCCACCAAAGGCGTTGACGGCATCAAATACCAACGTGTTGATGGTTGCCTCGGACGTTTCAAGGAACACAGCGGAATCTACCCCCTCGGGTGCTTGCACGTTGTAGTGCAGGTTGCCATCCCCTAAATGGCCGAAGTTAACGACCCGCACACCCGGGATGGCCGCCGCCAGCGCGGCGTCGGTTTGCAAGACGAAGTCGGCTATTTTGGAGATGGGGACCGAAATGTCATGCTTTATGTTGAGACCCTCTTGGCTTTGCGCCATCGAGATGTGTTCGCGAATGGCCCACATGGTGTCCGCCTGGCTCAGCTGGGTAGCCAGCACCGCATCCGAGAGGGAACCATCGTCGAGCTTGGCGGCGATGGTGTCCTCTAGCAGGGTCTGCGCGGTTTCTTCGTCTTGGCTGCTGGCGTATTCCAGCAAGATGGCGTAGGGAGCGGGGGCGCTGTTGCGCAGCGGCATTTGGAACTGAGGGTAGTGTTTGGCCACCAACTCGCGTGCGAACGCACCCATGACCTCAAAGCCCGTCAGACCATCCGATAGGCGGGTGCGTGCGTGCCGCAACAAGTCGACAGCATGGGCCAACGAGTCGGTGTGTATCCATGCCACGCAACGGCTCATGGGCTGCGGGCTCATTTTCATCGTGGCCGCCGTGATGATGCCCAGCGTGCCCTCCGATCCAATCAGCAAGTGGCGCAGGTCGTAGCCTGTGTTGTCTTTTCTCAGCCCAGATAGGCCGTTCCAGACTTCACCTTGTGCTGTCACGGCCTCAAGGCCCAAACACAACTCCCGGGCATTTCCAAAACGCAGGACCTGTGTGCCGCCCGCATTGGTGCCGAGGTTACCGCCGATGGTGCAGCTGCCCTCCGCAGCCAAACTGAGGGGGAAGTAAAAGCCCGCCTCTGCGACGGCTTCTTGCAACGTTTGCAGCACACAGCCGGCTTCAACGGTCACGGTGAGATTTTCCGGGTCGATGGCGCGGATGCGGTTCATGCGCCCCAAGCTCAAAACAATTTGGGTGCCTGATTCATCGGGTACCGAGCCGACAACCAAGCCGGTGTTGCCACCTTGGGGCACGATGGCAATCGCATGGGCATCACAGACTGCCACCACCGCCGCCACTTCGTTGGTGTTGCCTGGACGCACAACAGCCAGCGCTTGGCCGCTCGCGCGTTTACGCCAATCGTGGGTGTAGGCTGATAAGTCACCTTCGGTGAGCACATGGGCGTCGCCAACAATGCGGCGGAATGCCGCGAGTGCTGCCGCCTTGTCAGGTGTCGTATCCGCGGTGGGGGGAGTAGATTGCGCCATGGTGTTGATTAGTTAGTAGGCGTTTCAGTTGGGGTGGATGCGGGGGAGGCCACGCTGGCTAACCGCCAACGCACGTGCAACGCAACCGCAACAAACAAGGCCAAGCACAAGGCAGTTTGCGCCAAGGCCAAACCGACTGACAAACCCGTGTCCGACCACGCGCGCACGACGCCTTCGGTGAAGTAAAGCCAGATCAACAGACTCATCCAACGGTAGGTATACATGCGGTTTTTCAGCAGACCAGCCAGTGGGAAACACAGAGGGATGACTTTGATGGCCCAAAAAGACCCCCCGGGACGCAACGGGGCCAACCAAAGCTCCCAAGCTAATCCCACCACAATCAATCCGATCAAACTGGCCACGGCGGCAGTCCGCGTCGCCCGAATTTTGGTGCTGGCAACCGCGGCGGTATAGGGCGCGTTGGGGGAGATGTCTGGGGGCATGGGCTGTGGATGTAAAAAGGGCGGTTGCGACGACTGCCGTCAGTCATTTTGGCAGATGAAAGTGGCATGATACCGGTATGGGTCAATGGTATTCAGGTTCGGAAAAATGGCGCCTTTTTTGGCAGGACGTTCGCCGCGACCTGGCACGGTTTCCTTGGCGCAACACAGCGCTGACCCTGCGCGAACGCTTCCGGGAAGACCGGTTAGGCGAAACGGCCAGTAGCCTGACCTTCACAACGGTGATGGCCTTGGTGCCGCTGTTCACGGTGGCGCTGGCCATCTTCAGTGCCTTACCCGCCTTTGCCAACCTCGAGACGAGTGTCGAAAATTGGTTGATACAAAGCCTGGTTCCCAGCGAGATTGCGCGCTCGGTGCTCAAGTACCTGCACCAGTTTTCCAGCAAGGCGGGCCAGCTGGGGTGGCTGGGTGCCGGGGTGTTGTTGGTCACGGCGCTGGCCTTGATCCTCACCATAGACCGCAAGCTGAACGATATTTGGCGGGTTCGCGAACTGCGCCCGTTCTCGCAACGGGTTCTGACGTACTGGGGCGTGTTGACGTTGGGTCCGCTGTTGCTGGGGGGTAGCATCAGTTTGACCACTTACTTGTTTACGGCGAGCAATGGCGTGGCCGCAGGCTACGTGTGGTTGCTCGATCTGTTTGAGTATCTGGTGGTGGTGGTGGCCCTGGCGTCACTGTATTACTTCGTACCCAATGCCAAGGTGCGTTGGAGTCATGCGTTTATTGGCGGCTTGTTAATGGCGATCGGCCTGGAGGTGGTGAAGCGCTTGTTGGCCATGTACATCAAGGCCACGCCAACGTTCTCAGCGGTTTATGGCGCCTTCGCCACGGTCCCCATTCTGCTGGTCTGGCTCTACATGGCGTGGCTGATCATTTTGTTTGGGGCGGTGATGGTGGCTTACTTACCCAGCTTGTTGCGCGGGGTGTCGCGACGCAACGACCAAGCAGGATGGGATTACCAACTGGCGATCGACATCTTGTCCCTGCTGCACCACGCGAAACAACCGACCGCAGGTGCCGGCGTGCCGGGATTATCGGCGGATGACTTGGCCAGTGCTTTGCGCATAGATGCACTGGCCCTTGAAAAACCCATGGCTGCGCTGACCGCTCTCGATTGGGTGGGGCGCCTCGATGAGGATGAACCCCGCTATGTGTTGATTGCCGATCTTGCCCGCATGCCGCTGGGGCCGCTCGTTGACGCGCTGCTATTGCCCAAGACCGCTGAGAGCGCTGCCATGTGGGCGGCCAGTGATTGGGATAGTCGTTGCGCGTTAGATGCGGTGGTACGGACAGGTCAGTGACCCCGATTAAAACGGGATACGCCCCGCCACCATATCGCGGAACATTGATAAGTCGCCCATCAGACTAAAGAGCGGGCGCTTGAATGTGGCGGGTTTGTTTTTCTCAAACAAAAAATGCCCAAGCCACGCAAACCCATATGCGGCGATCAAACCCACGAGCAGGGCCTCGGGGTAGCCTGAACCTGCGAAGGTAACCAGTCCCGCAATACCAAGACCCGTACCGATGAAGTGCATGCGACGGCACAGGGGGTGTTGGTGTTCCTTCAGATACAGCGGGTAAAACGCCTCAAAAGTTTTTACGTTTTTTAAATCGTCAGACATGCGTGTTGTGGGTTTTTAGACGGTTAGGAAATCGGCGATGGCCCGCAAGGTCTCTTCGGGCGCTTCCAGCATCAATTGGTGGCCACCATGCACCATGGCCGTGGTGGCCTGAGGCGCCAATGACGTCAGCGACTTGGTGGCTTTTGGCGGCGTCATTTGGTCGCCGTCTGCCAGTACGAACCGTGTTTTAACTGCGTGTTGGGTAACCACCCCGATGGCTGCCTCACCACCTGTGTACTGGTTGCAGGCGTTGAAGCCGATGTGAAACACGTTGTCCGTGCGGTTACTGCGCAGGATTCGGCGCATCAACGCACGCGAGGCGCCATACAGCCAGGTACCAGGTCCCAGCGCCGACGGTGGTGGCGCCAGCGTGCTGTGGCTAAAGGTGTTCACCATGTCGATTGCCTTAAGGGGGTCGCTTTGCGACAACTCCAGCAGCACGGGCGAGACCCGCATGGGGTAGGCGATGCCGACCAGGCCCAAGTGGGTGCAGGCCGCTGGACGTTCCGCCGCTGCTTGCAGTGCGATGAGGGCACCAAAGCTATGACCAATGAGGGCGGCTTTCTCAATTTTCAAGGCATCGAGCAGTGCCCATACGTGCGCGGCTGCTGCTTCAACGGTGGCTGGCGGTGCACCGGTGCTTTGCCCATGACCGGGCAAATCGAGCGCCAAGACGTTGTAGCCGTGGTGAGCCAGATAACGCGATTGCAAAATCCAAACACTGTGATCGTTTAGCACACCATGAATCATCACAGCCGTGGGTTGGCCATCGACCCAGGCTTTACCGCCGGTGTAGATGAAGGTGTCTTGTGTTTGACTATTGGCAGTGAGTGTGACTTTCATGTGAATCAAGCCCCCACTTTTTCGGCGGCGCGCAGCGCACGTTTCAGGTCATCGATCAGGTCATCGGCATCTTCTAAGCCGATTGACAGGCGAATGGTTCCGGGCGAGATACCGGCTTGCTTGAGTGCGGCGGTATCCATGCGGAAGTGCGTGGTGCTGGCGGGTTGGATAACCAAACTGCGGCAGTCGCCCACGTTGGCCAAATGGCTGAAGACCTTCAGCGCTTCTACAAACGCTTGGCCTTGTTCGCGCGAGCCTTTGATGTCAAAACTGAATACTGACCCTGCGCCACGCGGCAACAGTTTTTTCGCCATTGCGTGGCTGGGATGACTTTCCAGGATGGGATGACCCACCCGTTCCACCATGGGGTGCGCCGCCAAAAATGCCACGACCGCCTCGGTGTTTTGCATGTGGCGTTGCATGCGCAGGCCCAGGGTTTCGATCCCCTGCAAAATCAGCCACGCGCTGTGGGGGCTCATGCAGGCGCCAAAGTCGCGCAGGCCCTCGCGGCGGGCCCGCAGCAAGAAGGCGCCCACCGTGGACTCGTCGCTGAACACCATGTCATGAAAGCCGTGGTAGGCCGCGCTGAGGTTGTCGAATTTGGGGCTGGCGGCCCAGTCAAAGGTACCCCCGTCTACCAATACCCCACCGATGACGGTGCCGTGACCGCTGAGGAATTTGGTCGCTGAATGCATGACCAAATCGGCCCCATGGTCGAGGGGTTTCATGAGCCACGGCGGTGTGAGCGTGGCATCGACCATCAAGGGGACAGCGTTGTCATGGGCGAGCGCGCTGATGGTGGGGATGTCCAGCACATCCATGCCGGGGTTGCCCACCGTTTCGCCGAAGAACAATTTGGTGTTGGGGCGCACCGCAGCGCGCCAGGCGTCGACGTCGCCGGGGTGGACAAACGTGGTCTCGATTCCAAAGCGGCTGAGCGTGTAGTGCAACAAGTTATGTGATCCGCCGTACAGCGCGCTACTGGCGACAATGTGCGAACCCGCATCCATGAGCGTGGCGATGGCCAGATGCAAGGCGGCTTGGCCACTCGCGGTCGTGAGCGCGCCGATACCCCCTTCGAGTGCGGATACGCGCTGCTCAAGCACCGCGTTGGTCGGGTTGCTGATGCGGCTGTAGACGTGGCCTGCACGCTCCAAGTTAAACAACGATGCCGCGTGTTCAGCGGACTCAAACACAAACGAGGTGCTCAGGTGGATGGGAACGGCACGTGCGCCAGTGGTGGGGTCAGGCGCTGCACCCGCGTGCAGGCTGAGGGTGTCGAATCCGGGGTCAGAATAGCCGGGCATCAGGATCTCCAAGTTCAAACGTGTTCATTCAATCAGCATCAAGCTTAACCGCAAGCGGGCGCCCATTTGCGTCAAAACTGGGGGGAAGCCCTAGGGAAATCACCCTTATTTACGCCCCATTGCCGATGACTTTCAGCTGCACATTGCGCTATATTGAACCTGAATGCAGGGTAGCCAAGCGGTTGCCCGCCCCAACCTTGACAGGAGATATGCCATGAAAGTCAGTGATATTTTGCGGGTCAAGGGCACCACGCTTTACACCGTCG
>JBMTSM010000034.1:0-12474 GCA_049448275.1 Burkholderiaceae bacterium | reverse complement strand
TGGCGCCACTCATGTTGCAAGCGCCCGATGCACTGTTCTACGCTTGGTTACTGGTATGGGGCATCACAGTGGCGGGCGACTCACCCCAGTTTTCCGCTTTGACCGCAAGTCGTGCACCTTCCCACCTAGTGGGTAGCATTTTGACTATGACCAACAGCATCGGGTTTGCCATCTCCATTGTCAGCATTCTGCTGAGTACGCAGTTGGCTCAGCACTGGCCACTTGAGGTCGTTTTGCCATTGCTAGCGGTAGGCCCCGCACTGGGTGTCTGGGCGATGCGTTAGGCGTGGTTGCGAGACCCCAACCACGCGGCAAATACCACCATGCCAGTGGCCACTGCAATCGAGACGCGCAGTGGTTCTTGGTTTTGAATCAACAAGGCCACGGTTGACAGCAGCGGGGTGGCAAATGCAATCAGGCCCACACGTCGGGCGTCTGCATTATGAAGCGCGACATGCCACAAATAAAACGAGCCGCCTAACGGACCAAGCCCAAGCAATGTGATGAGCATGAGGTCTTGGAGGTCTAGCGCCATTGCGGGTTCAAGTAGCCAATGCGCGACAAGCGCCAGTACACCACTGACGACACAAAATGTACCGATCGCGCCGGTTTGCAGGTGACCTGCGCGTTTGGTGAGCAAAGAGTAACTGCTCCAAACCCATGCAGACCCCAGAGCCAAGGTGTAGCCCAACCACGCTTGTTCCTGGCCGTCAGGCTTGGCGGTGCCGCGCGACAAAATGGCGATCGCGGCGCCTGAAAAACCAATCAACGCTGCAATGGCGTAGCGCCATTGCCAGCGTACATCGCTTAAAAATAACGGAGCCATCACAACGATGCCGAGTGGCCACAAATAGTTAACCAAGTTCGCCTCAACGGGGGGCGCTAATCGCAACGAGATGAACAGTAAAAAATGGAAGCCAAAAAGACCATAAACCCCTAATGCGAGCAGTGGCCATGAAACCCGCCAAGTACGGGCGCGTAACCCGTTGATCGGCAGAGCAACCAAGCCGCCTGCCAGTAGCGCAAGACCGGTGAGTAGAAAAGGCGGGACATGCGAAAGCGCGACGCCTAACGGTGCCAAGCTTGCCCAGAGTACGACGGCGCCAGCCGCCATCCACAGGCCTCCACGGGGGCTAATTTTCAAGGGGGTTCAGCTGTGTGTTTCGGATAGACCTGCGGCGTGCGCCTGCACGTCGGCATGGTAGCTTGAACGCACCATCGCGCCGACCGCTGCGTGGCTAAAACCCATGGCTTGCGCGCGCGCCTCGAACATCTTGAAGGTGTCGGGGTGGACGTAACGCTTGACTGGCAAGTGATGACCACTCGGCGCGAGGTACTGCCCAATCGTCAGCATGTCGATGTTGTGATCACGCATGTCCTGCATGACAGCCAAAATCTCGTCGTCGGTTTCACCCAAGCCAACCATCAGTCCGCTCTTGGTGGGGACGTCTGGAAATGCCGCCTTGAACTTTTTGAGCAGGTTCAGGCTGAATTGGTAATCCGAGCCCGGTCGCGCTTCTTTGTAGAGGCGAGGCACGGTCTCCAGATTGTGGTTCATCACATCGGGCGGCGCCGCTTTGAGGATCTCCAAAGCGCGGTCGTCGCGGCCACGGAAGTCAGGCACCAGTACTTCGATTTGGGTTTTGGGCGATGCTTTACGGATTGCCTCGATGCAGGCCACGAAGTGTGCTGCCCCCCCATCACGCAGGTCGTCGCGGTCGACGCTGGTCACCACCACATAGTTCAACTTTAATGCCGCAACGGTACGCCCCAAATTGGCGGGTTCATTGGGGTCCAACGGGTCAGGGCGCCCATGTCCGACATCGCAGAACGGGCATCTGCGGGTGCATTTATCGCCCATGATCATGAAGGTTGCCGTGCCCTTACCGAAGCACTCGCCAATGTTGGGGCAAGACGCCTCTTCACACACGGTCACGAGCTTGTTGCTGCGCAAGATATCCTTGATTTCGTAGAAACGGGTGTTGGGGCTGCCCGCGCGCACCCGAATCCATTCAGGCTTTTTGAGCGTTTCACCCGGCACAACTTTGACGGGGATACGTGAGACCTTGTCGGCTGACTTTTGCTTCGCTGTGGCGTCGTAGGGTTTGGTGGGTTCGGTCATGGTCAACAGATGGGTGTGGGCGGTGAGGGACGTTTCAAGGAGTGACGAGAAACTGGCGAAGGTACCGATCCAATGTAGTTTGAACTTCTGCTACTGGCACCGAAACCCCTATTGTATGGAGGTCCACCGTTTGAAGGCCGGCGTAGCCGCAAGGGTTGATGCGGTCAAATGGTTGCAAGTCCATTTGTACGTTCAGCGCCAGGCCGTGGTAGGTGCAATGCCTAGATACCTTGATCCCTAGAGCGCTGATTTTGCCAAGGCCTCGGAAGGGGTCTTCGCTTGGTTCCGCGGTGCCCAGCTTGGCGTGATCAAAAGGGTTGTCCAGTCGGACGTAGATACCAGGTGCAGAGCGAACGCGGTGGCCCACCACGTTCACGGTTGCCAAGGTTCTGATGACGGCCTCCTCAAGCTTGTAAACGTACTCTTTTACAAAATAACCGGCGCGTTTCAGGTCGATGAGGGGGTAGGCAATGAGTTGGCCGGGGCCGTGGTACGTGACCTGTCCGCCTCGATTACTGGAGACAACCGGTATGTCACCCGCATCGTGCACATGATCTGCCTTACCGGCCAGCCCTTGGGTGAAGACCGCTGGGTGTTGGCAGTACCAAATCTCGTCTGGGGTGCTGGCGTCGCGGGCATCGGTAAACGCGCGCATCGCATTGAACGTCGCTTCGTAGGCGACTATTCCCAAATCTTTGGTGTCCATCGTAAGCGTTATTTACAACACCACCTTGACCATCGGGTGGCTAGAGAGGGTTCGGTAAAGCTCGTCAAGCTGCGCGCGGTTGTGCACTTGAACCAGCAGCGTGACCCCTTGGTAGTTGCCGCCTTTGCTGTCGCGCAGTTCGATTGTGGCTTCATCAAAATCAGGGTCGAACTGGCGGGCGATGTGGCACAGCGCCGGGACAAACTCTGGCTGCGCATGCCCCATCACCTTGATCGGGAAGTGGCAAGGGTAGGTTATGAGCGAGTCATCGGGCCGTGTGGTCATAGCGGATCTGGTTGAGGAAAGCCTTTAATTATCGCCTCCCTCGTCGCGGATGTCATTTCAGGGCGCTGGGACAAATCTGTCGCTTCTCGTTGCAAACCATGCGGGTTTACACGTATAATCGCAGACTAATTTGGGCTCGCCGTTCGGGCGGTTGGGATTACACGTGTACATGCTGCCGGCATCAGAGGGTGGCATTTATTTTGTAAATCTCTCGTAATTCGAGGTGTGGATAATGCGGACGCCGTCGACATCACATGATGTCAAACAAGCCGACGACAAGCGTTACGCCGCACCAGTGGGATCGGTTTCGGGGGCCTCAAGTTTTGATGACGATGAGTCGGATGATTTTCAGCCGATGTCCTCAGAGGCAGCACAGGCATGGCGTTCTCGCCAGCCACGCGGGTTGATTCGGTTCTTATTGGGATACCAATTGGTTGCCGTGTTGACGGTAACCGGGCTACTCTGGATGGCAGAGGCGATTGGGTGGATTGGGTCAATCAGCGACCGTGCGGTTGCGGTCTCATTCGCCTACGGCGGTTTGGCGATCGTGATTCCTGCGGCGTTGATGGCGGTGGGGTTGCAGGGTCGATTTACCCGGCGCTTGTCGACAACGCCAACGGGTTCGTTGCTCGGCTTTGCGATTTGGGAAGGTTTTAAGCTCTTGGTGTCGGTGGCCTTATTGGTTGCGGCGCCAAAGTTTGTAAGTGATTTGAGCTGGTTCGCCTTATTGGCGGGCCTCTTGGTGGCGTTAAAGGTGAATTGGTTGGTGGTGGCACTGATCAAGGCCCGCCAATAACGCTTTGTTTGAGTTTTGAAGGCTACGACTTGTTATGGCAACTGAGGCGCACGCACCGACAGCGAGTGAATACATCGTTCACCACTTGCAGCACTTGCAGACGGTGAAACAAAAGTCAATCGTCGACTTTTCTGTTTTTAACATTGACTCAATCGTGGTTGCGGCGATTTTGGGTGTCATCGGTTGTCTTGTACTTTGGATGGCTGCGCGCAAGGCAACAGCCGGCGTGCCAGGGCGCTTTCAGGCGGCCGTCGAGATCATGGTCGAGATGGTTGATAACCAAGCAAAGGGCGTGATCCATAACGCCGAAAGCCGCAAAATGATTGGCCCGCTGGCCCTGACCGTGTTTGTCTGGATTTTCCTGATGAACTTCATGGACATGATCCCAGTCGACCTTTTGCCCGTGCTGTGGGGGATGGCTTACGAGGCTGCTGGCTATGGTTCAGCGCACGACACCTATTTGCGCGTTGTTCCAACCGCTGACTTGTCGACCACACTTGGCTTGTCGACCTCTGTTTTGCTGATTTGCCTGTACTACAACGTCAAGATCAAAGGCGTTGCCGGTTGGGCGCACGAATTGGTATGCGCGCCGTTCGGCACCAGCAAAAACCCCATTTTTGCAATCATCCTTGGCGTTGTGAACTTCGCCATGCAGATGATCGAATTCTTAGCCAAGACGGTGTCGCACGGCATGCGATTGTTCGGCAACATGTTTGCTGGTGAGTTGGTGTTTATGTTGATCGCCCTGATGGGCGGCTTCTTTGCACTATCCACTACGGGCATCTTGCTGTTTGCGGGGCATATCATTGCCGGCACCGTTTGGACGTTGTTCCACATCTTGGTCATCGTGTTGCAGGCCTTCATCTTTATGATGTTGACCCTCATCTATACCGGTCAGGCTCACGATGCGCACTAAGTGCATCTGACTTGCTTTGGTTATCTTGGTTTGTTGTTTTTAGTTTCTCGTTTTTTGTTCTAAGGAGTCATCATGGAAAGCGTTTTGGGTTTGGTTGCACTGGCTTGCGGTTTGATCGTTGGTTTGGGTGCTATGGGCGCATCAGTCGGCATCGGCATGATGGGTGGTAAGTTTTTGGAATCTTCTGCTCGTCAACCAGAATTGATGAACGACTTGCAAGCCAAGATGTTCATCTTGGCCGGTTTGATCGACGCGGCTTTCTTGATCGGCGTGGCTATCGCGCTGTTGTTCGCATTCGCTAACCCCTTCGTCGCTGCCTAATTGGCGCATTGCGTGCCGAAATCAAGGCTGAAAAGCCTTGATGGCACGTGTCGTGGTTAACTTAAAAGATCAACATAGAAAGGCGTTGCGATGAACATCAATGCAACCCTGTTCGCTCAAGCAATCGTCTTTGCGATTCTGGTGTGGTTCACGATGAAGTTCGTGTGGCCCCCCATCGCAAAAGCGTTGGATGAGCGGGCACTGAAAATCTCTGAAGGTCTCGCTTCCGCCGAGAAAGCAAAGACTGAATTGGCTGCTGCGAACAAGCGCGTCGATGAAGAGTTGGGCAAGTCCCGCAATGAGGCTGCGACTCGATTGGCAGATGCCGAGCGTCGCGGTCAGGCCCTCATCGAAGAAGCCAAAGCTCGCGCGAGCGAAGAGGCGGCCAAAATCATGGCCAATGCTCAGCAAGAAGCGCAAGTTTTGGTGAGCAGTGCGCGTGAAGCGCTGCGTGAAGAGGTTGCTCAACTGGCTGTCCAAGGTGCGCAAAAAATCTTGCGCCGTGAAGTCAAAGCTGCCGATCACGCTGCGATGCTCGCAGAGTTGAAAACGCAACTTTAATCAGCAAGGTAGAACATGGCCGAACTCGCCACCATCGCCCGCCCCTACGCTGAAGCGCTCTTCAACGTCTTACAAGCCAACGCCGCTGACGCGTTAGGCTGGTTGGATAACATCGCGGCGGTGTCGTCAGACCCCGCTTTGCGTGACCTCGCTGGCAACCCCAATATTGCGGCCGATAAAGTGGCCGGAGTGTTGTTGGGCGCCGTCGAGAAGAGCTCGCCAGTCCCTGAGGTCGGACGTAATTTTGTACAAATGCTTGCCGAAAACGGTCGACTCAGCGCATTACCCGAAATTGCAACGCAGTTCCGCGTTTTGTCTAACGCCAAAAACGGCGTTTCAGTTGGTGTGGTTTACAGCGCATTCGAAATGGATGCGGCGGCAATGACCGACTTATCTGCGGTCTTGGAGAAGCGCTTTGGTAAACGCCTCACGCTGACGCAAGCCTTGGATGAATCGTTAATCGGTGGCGTTCGCGTTGTCGTGGGTGATGAGGTGTTGGACACTTCGATCAAAGCTCGTTTAGAACAAATGCAAGTAGCCCTGACGGCGTAAGCCATCAAGCCACTCGCGGTCAAATAACTTAGGAAAGAAGGAAAGAGTCATGCAACTCAATCCCGCAGAGATTTCTGATCTGATCAAGTCCCGTATAGAGGGCTTGGGCGTAAGCGCAAACGTGCGCAACGAAGGTACGGTCGTATCCGTTACCGATGGTATCTGCCGCATCCACGGTCTCTCAGACGTGATGCAAGGCGAGATGTTGGAGTTCCCAGCGACCAAAGATGGTGTGTCCACTTTCGGTCTGGCCTTGAACCTCGAGCGCGACTCCGTCGGCGCCGTGATTTTGGGTGAGTACGAGCACATCTCCGAGGGCGATACGGTGAAATGTACCGGTCGCATTTTGGAAGTGCCGGTTGGCCCCGAATTGCGTGGTCGCGTTGTCAACGCGTTGGGTCAGCCGATCGACGGCAAGGGTCCTATCAACGCCAAAATGACTGACGTTATCGAAAAGGTTGCACCTGGTGTGATCGCGCGTCAATCAGTTGACCAGCCCATGCAAACGGGCCTGAAGTCCGTTGACTCGATGGTGCCAATCGGTCGTGGCCAGCGTGAGTTGATCATTGGTGACCGCCAGACCGGTAAAACGGCTGTCGCGTTGGACGCCATCATCAACCAAAAAGGTCAGAACATGACCTGTATCTATGTCGCTATCGGTCAAAAAGCGTCATCAATCAAAAACGTGGTGCGTGCCCTCGAGCAAGCCGGCGCGATGGAGTACACCATTGTTGTGGCCGCTTCAGCGTCTGAGTCTGCTGCGATGCAATATGTCTCAGCCTACTCTGGTTGCACCATGGGTGAGTACTTCCGCGATCGTGGCGAGGATGCCTTGATCGTTTACGACGACCTGTCAAAGCAAGCCGTTGCGTACCGCCAAGTGTCACTTCTGTTGCGTCGTCCACCAGGCCGCGAAGCCTATCCTGGCGACGTGTTCTACCTCCACAGCCGCTTGCTCGAGCGTGCCGCCCGCGTGAATGCCGACTACGTTGAAAAATTCACCAACGGTGCCGTCAAAGGCAAAACGGGTTCGCTGACGGCATTGCCCATCATCGAAACCCAGGCTGGTGACGTTTCTGCATTCGTTCCGACCAACGTTATTTCAATTACCGATGGTCAGATCTTCTTAGAAACCAGCTTGTTCAACGCAGGTATTCGCCCCGCGATCAACGCCGGTATTTCCGTTTCACGTGTGGGTGGCGCGGCACAGACCAAATTGATTAAGTCGCTTTCAGGCGGTATCCGTACCGACTTGGCGCAGTACCGTGAATTGGCCGCTTTTGCGCAGTTCGCCTCTGACTTGGACGAAGCCACACGCAAGCAATTGGACCGCGGTGCCCGCGTGACCGAACTGCTGAAGCAAGCGCAATACAGCCCGTTGCCAATCAGCTTGATGGGTGCGACCTTGTTTGCCGTTAACAATGGCTTCATGGACGACCTCGAGATCAAGCGTGTTTTGAGCTTTGAAGCTGGTCTGCACGCTTTCTTAAAAGACAAACACGCTGCTTTGCTGGCTGACATGGAGTCTAAGAAGGCGATCGACGACGATGCGAAAGCAAAGTTGACCGCAGCAGTGACCGAGTTCAAGAAGACTGGCACGTACTAAGCCAATAGGCACCCGAACAAGGAGCTTCAATGGCATCAGGTAAGGAAATTCGCGGCAAGATCTCCTCGGTGGAAAACACCAAGAAGATCACCAAAGCCATGGAAATGGTCGCCGCGTCAAAAATGCGTAAGGCGCAGGACCGCATGCGTGCGGCCCGCCCTTATGCCGAAAAAGTGCGTCAGATCGCGGCTAACCTCAGCCGCGCAAACCCAGAATACACCCACGCATTCATGCGTACCAATGAAGATGCCAAAGCGGTTGGCTTCATTGTGGTGACGACAGACAAAGGTTTGTGCGGTGGTATGAACACCAACATCCTGCGCGCAGTGACTATCAAGATCAAAGAGCTGCAAGCGCAGGGTAAAAAGATCAAGGTGGTCGCGATCGGCAGCAAGGGTTTGGGCTTCATGAACCGCGCACGTGCTGAGGTTGTCGCGCAAGCAACTGGCTTGGGTGATACACCGCGCCTCGACACCGTGATCGGCCCTTCGAAAGTACTGTTTGACGCATTTGCAGCGGGCGAATTGAGTGAGGTGCATTTGTGCTTCACACGCTTTGTCAACACCATGCGTCAGGAAGCGACCGTCGAACAGTTGTTGCCCCTCAGCGCGTCTGACCTCGAGAGCAGCGCGCCACAGCACTCATGGGATTACATGTACGAGCCAGAGCCCACGGTTGTCATTGACGACTTGATGCTCCGTTACGTCGAGGCTCAGGTGTACCAAGGGGTTGCAGAAAACATGGCGTCTGAGCAATCAGCACGCATGGTGGCGATGAAGGCCGCAACCGACAACGCCGGCACGGTCATCAGTGACCTCAAGCTGGTCTATAACAAAACCCGTCAGGCAGCGATTACCAAGGAATTGTCCGAAATCGTCGCCGGTGCTGCAGCTGTTTAAGCCGCCGCAGTTCTACAGAATTTAGAGAAACGAAAAGGTACCAATCATGGCTAACGCTCAAGGCAAGATTGTTCAGTGTATCGGCGCCGTTGTGGACGTCGAATTCCCACGCGACCAAATGCCCCGCATTTATGATGCGCTCAAAATGGAAGGCTCTGACCTGACGCTTGAAGTCCAGCAGCAGCTGGGCGACGGCGTCGTTCGCGCCATTGCACTGGGTTCGTCTGACGGCCTGCGCCGTGGCGTTCAGGTGTACAACACCGATGCCGCGATTACTGTGCCCGTGGGTAAAGCGACGCTGGGCCGCATCATGGACGTGCTTGGCACGCCCATCGACGAGCGTGGCCCTGTTGCCTCAGACCTCACCGCATCAATTCACCGCAAGGCGCCTGCGTACGACGAGTTGTCGCCCTCGCAGGAACTGTTGGAAACCGGTATCAAGGTGATTGATTTGGTCTGCCCCTTCGCAAAAGGCGGTAAGGTCGGTCTGTTCGGTGGTGCCGGTGTGGGCAAGACCGTGAACATGATGGAGCTGATTAACAACATCGCGAAAGCGCACAGCGGTTTGTCCGTGTTTGCTGGCGTTGGTGAGCGTACCCGTGAAGGTAACGACTTCTACCACGAGATGGCCGACTCTGGTGTTGTGAACCTCGAAAAGCTCGAGGAGTCAAAAGTAGCCATGGTTTACGGTCAGATGAACGAGCCCCCAGGCAACCGCCTGCGCGTCGCGTTGACCGGTTTGACGATCGCTGAATCATTCCGCGACGAAGGTCGTGACGTCTTGTTCTTCGTTGACAACATTTACCGTTACACATTGGCCGGTACTGAAGTGTCCGCACTGTTGGGTCGTATGCCTTCTGCGGTGGGTTATCAGCCCACGTTGGCCGAAGAGATGGGCCGCCTGCAAGAGCGTATTACATCAACCAAGGTGGGTTCTATCACGTCGATTCAGGCCGTGTACGTGCCCGCTGACGACTTGACCGATCCTTCTCCTGCGACAACTTTTGCGCACTTGGACTCTACCGTTGTGTTGTCACGTGACATCGCTGCTTTGGGTATCTACCCTGCGGTTGACCCGCTCGACTCGACCAGCCGACAGCTGGACCCCAACGTGGTCGGCGCCGAGCACTACGAGACCGCTCGTGCGGTGCAGGGTACGCTGCAGCGTTACAAAGAGTTGCGTGACATCATCGCGATTTTAGGTATGGACGAATTGGCCCCAGAAGACAAGCTGACTGTGGCACGTGCCCGTAAGATGCAGCGTTTCCTGAGCCAGCCTTTCCACGTGGCAGAGGTTTTCACGGGCTCTCCCGGTAAGTACGTGTCCTTGGCAGAAACCATCCGTGGTTTCAAAATGATTGCCAGCGGTGAGTGCGACCAGTTGCCCGAGCAGGCCTTCTACATGGTCGGTACGATCGATGAAGCCTTCGAAAAGGCCAAGAAGATCGCCGGTTAAATTCGTCGAACCAGGGCCGCGCGAAACAACTCGTTGCCCTGTGAACGACTAAACAAGGAAACAGCATGAGCACCATTCAGGTAGATGTGGTTAGCGCTGAAGAATCTATCTTCAGTGGCGAGGCCACGTTCGTTGCCCTGCCAGGTGAGGCCGGTGAGCTGGGTATCATGCCCGGTCACACCCCATTGATTACCCGTATCAAGCCCGGTTCTGTACGTGTGAAGTTAACCGACGGCAGCGAGGAATTCATCTTCGTGGCCGGTGGTGTGCTCGAGGTACAGCCCAAGCATGTCACGGTACTCAGCGACACCGCCATCCGTGGCAAGGATCTCGACGAGGCACGCGCTGAAGCCGCTCGTCGTGACGTTGAGGAAGCCATCAACAATACCAAAGGCGATTTCGATATGGCAGCTGCCCAGGCCGAGCTGGCCGTGTTGGCTGCCCAGGTTGCTGCGTTGCGCCGCTTCCGTAAAAAGTCATAAACCAGTTCTGCTGGTATGTCTCAAAAAGCCGACCTCGTGTCGGCTTTTTCGTCTGTCATTGGGCGGTTGTTTAGACACGTTCGGCAGACTTCGATAAACTTCGTATATGCCTAAATCACCCCATCAGCTTGCCTCCCCTGACGATGTTGAGATTGCCTTTTATGACGGCCTTCAAAATGGTGAGGTGGATCAAATCATGGCGTGTTGGGCCGAGGACGAGGATTTGGTTTGTATCCCGCCGGGCGGCGAGCCCATCCACGGCATCGAGGACATCCGAGCCCTTTTTACCGCACTGCTGGCGAACGGCCCGTTGACGGTGCGGCCTATGCATGTCCACAAATCACAATCCATGACCCACGCGATCCACACGGTAACAGAGCATGTTTCAGTCATAACAGACGATGGTCAGGCGATTGCACAACTCTACGCGCTGAACGTGTTTCACAAAACACCGCAAGGCTGGCGTTTGGTTGCTCACCATACCAGCCCAGGGCATTTAACCGAGATGTCTGAAGAGACGCTCACGTCTACCGCCTTGCACTGATATGCGCGCCATGGATTCCGTTTGGCGGTACAGCCCGCCCTGGTGGTTGCGCGGTGCGCATGCACAGACCATTTGGTCAGCGCGTGTGGCGCGCCATTGGCAGGACCAGTCAGCACCTCTCCGTACTTATTTAGGTCGTGCGGGCGCCAGTACCGAAGGGGGTGTGATCGCTGGTTGGCGCGTTCCACCCGTTCCGGCGGATCTGATGGATACGATTCCGCAGTGGGACCGCGAACGCTGGCAAACCCCTGACAGCGACTTCATCGATGTCGATCATCTCGTGATGCCGCCACTGCCTAAAGACACGGGGAAAAAGGCGCCACTGGTTGTCTTGTTCCACGGTCTTGAGGGCTCTCGTCACAGCCACTACGTCCATGCCATGGCGCACGCCTGCCAAACCCGAAGCTGGCAACTGATGTTGCCTCATTTCAGAGGGTGCTCTGGTGAAATAAACCTCGCTCCGCGGGCTTACCACTCGGGCGATTTTGAGGAAATCGACTGGATCTTGCGGCGGGCTGCGAATCTCCATCCCGGCGTACCCGTCGTTGCAGTGGGGTTTTCGCTCGGTGGCAACGCCCTGTTGCGTTGGGCGGGGGAGCTGGGTGAGGCCGCTGGCCGGGTCGTCCGCAGTGTCGCGGCGATTTGCCCCCCGCTGGACTTGGTTGCCTCGGGTCAAGCCATTGGTCGTGGTATCAATCGCTTGTTCTACACACGGATGTTTCTCGCCAGCATGAAGCCCAAAGCGCGTGCAAAGTGGGTTCAATATCCCGAACTGTTTAACCTCGATGCCGCGATGGACGCGAAAACCATCTTAGAGTTTGACAATGCGTTTACCGCACCTGTACACGGTTTCAAGCATGTTCTTGACTATTGGTCTCAGGCCTCAGCCAAGCCACACCTGAAAAATGTTGCGATCCCAGCTCTCGTGATTAATTCAAAAAACGATCCCTTTATCCCCTTTGAGAGTATTCCGATACAGGCCGAAGTCGCTGATGCGATCACGCTTTGGCAACCCGATGGCGGTGGTCACGTTGGTTTTACACAAGCCGGCATCACCAGTCGTCCGCCAGGCCACATCAGCGGGTTACCGCGTGCGGTACTCGATTGGCTCGCAGCCAACTTGAATTTATCGGTTGCACCGACTCAGCCACTCGTGAACACGCCTACCCAGCGGGCGTCTGTCGCCAATGGATGAGCTCGTCAAGCAGGCGATGGCCAAGTGGCCCAA
>JBMTSM010000033.1:0-12649 GCA_049448275.1 Burkholderiaceae bacterium | reverse complement strand
ACATCGTTGGCGCATGCCTCTGAAATGTTGGCCCAGGGGCAGACGGTATGACTTTCAAGCTCGAAAGCGCTGGGATTGACTCGGTCGAGGCACTCGAATTGGTCTTGTTAACGGGTGTATCCGGCTCAGGCAAATCGGTGGCGCTCGCCGCGCTAGAGGATGCGGGTTACTTTTGTGTAGACAACCTGCCGCCTGAGTTATTGCTCGACCTCGTGGCCGTTGAACAAAACCACAAGGCACGCAAAGTAGCAGTGGCTATGGATGCACGCAGTGCCACCGGATTGCCTGGGATTCCGGCGGACCTCAAAACACTGCAAGCGCAAGGCATCAAGCTGATGGCCATCTACCTCGAAACCACAACCGATGCGTTGGTTAGACGGTTCTCAGAAACACGGCGCGCGCACCCCTTACTGACGGGCGATGCCAAGATACAAAACCCAACGCGCGTGCTCATGGAAGCCATCGCCTTAGAGCGCGAACTCCTCAAAGACTTGCGTGATAAAGCGCATGTGATCGACACCAGTCAAACCAGTGCCGCCGGTTTGCGAACGCAAATTAAACAGCTCATCGAAGCCGACAACCCCGAAAGTGGTCTGCAGTTGATGTTCGAGTCGTTTGCTTTCAAACAAGGTATCCCAATGGATGCAGACTTTGTGTTCGATGTTCGCATGTTGCCCAATCCCCACTACGAGCCAACACTGCGTGCACTGACGGGGTTGGATCAGGGTGTCATCGACTATCTCCGTGCGCAACCGGCGGTCGATCAGATGCGAGCGCAGATCTCTGAGTTTTTGTTGCAATGGTTGCCCTCAATGGCCCGTGATCACCGCGCCTACGTGACGGTTGCCATTGGTTGTACGGGCGGCCAACACCGCTCCGTTTATTTGGCCCAAACCCTCTGCACCCAATTTAACAAAGAGTGGTCGACCCAAGTACGCCATCGAGAGCTCGAAAAGAAAGCCACTGGCTAAAGGCGCGTTTCTCCCAGCAACCATTTACGGGCAGGCGCGGGCAGTGCCGCTGAGCTCAAAGCCTCTATCGGTACCCAGTCCCCCTGCAAAAGTGTATCGGGTGCGCGCACAAATACCTGATCCAAGCTGACTGTTACGGGCGTGAGATACAGGTCTTTGTGCGTGAGCACATGTTTGATCACCTCGCCTGTTTCAGCGTTTTTGATCGCGACTTTGCTGATGCCCTGCGCGTGCAGCCACGTTTGCAAACTTAACTCGCTGTCGAACAAAGGGGGGGCCTGCATTCCGGCCCAAACGCCCTTTTGCGGTCGACGCTCTAACCAAATCGCCTCGGGCGTTTGGATGCGCAACCAAAGCCAACGCTCGGTCGTTCGCTTCAGCTTTTTTAGCTTAATGGGGTATTGGGTGGGCGCGCCGGCTGCGCGCGCCGCGCACAGCGATTGCACGGGGCATTTCTCACATTGAGGGCTGCGCAAATGGCAAACGGTGGCCCCCAAGTCCATCAGCCCTTGCGTGTAAGCGGGCATCACGTCGGTTGGTGCGGCTGCGCTAGATTCCAGACCAAGTGTTAAGAGCGCTTGCGCCTTTTCATGCAATTGCTTGCTTGCTGCAGTGGTGCTCAGATCACCCTCGAAAGCCAATAGCCGCGACAACACCCGTTTGACGTTGCCGTCATAAATACTCACCGGTACGCCGTAACAAAAAGACGCGATCGCGGCGGCGGTGGAAGGACCAATACCGGGTAACTTCACCAATGCATCGACGGTATTTGGAAATACGCCACCGTACTGGTCTACCAACGCCTGTGCGCACCGGTGCAACATGCGCGCGCGGCTGTAATAACCCAAGCCAGCCCACAGCGACAGCACATCAGACTGGGGGGCTGCAGCTAGCACCTGGACGGTGGGAAATGCGTTGAGGAAACGATCGAAATACGAGATCACCGTGACCACTTGGGTCTGCTGCAGCATCACCTCGGATAGCCACACCCGATAGGGCTCACGCTGCTGTTGCCAAGGCAAATGATGGCGGCCATGCGCCCGCTGCCACGCCACCAATTGCGATACGAAAGTTGGGGGCAACGCGACGGGCTGATTCATTTTTGGCAGGCCGCACAGTAATAGGTGGCACGTTGTCCCTGAACCATTCGTTTAATGGGGCTTTGGCACACGTAGCACGGCTCACCTGCGCGGTCATAGACCCGTGATTGGGTTTGAAACAAGCCGTGCTCACCCTGTGCGTTTTTAAAGTCTTTGAGTGTCGATCCACCCAAGTCAACGGCTTGTTGCAGCACCTGCTTGATCACGGCATGCAAGCGTCTGAGCCGCGCTGGCGCGACACGGTTAGCGGCACGTGTGGGGCGGATGCCGGCTAAAAACAGGGCCTCAGACGCGTAAATATTACCGACACCGACCACGACATCGCCGGCCAACAAAACCTGCTTGATCGGCGCACGACGTGTCCGCATTGCGGCGACAAAGTCATTAACTTCAAAGCCATCATCCAATGGCTCTACGCCGAGATGACCCAACAACTTGACGGCAGGGGCATCGGACAAGCCATCGGCATACACAATGGCGCCAAACCGCCGGGGGTCAGTTAAGCGTAAAACGCCTGCCGAGGTATGCAACTCAAAGTGGTCATGTGTACCAAGCGCTGGGCGTGCTGCACCCGCTGGCGTGAAGGCCAAGCTACCCGACATGCCCAAGTGCACCATCAACAAACCTGGGTTGAGGTGCAACAACAGGTACTTGCCGCGGCGCGTGACGCTGGTGATGACCCGACCAGCCACCATCGATGGCGCGCAACCCAGCGGCCAACGCAAAGGCTTTCCCATCCAAAGGTGCGCTATTGTGGCTCCTTGGATGGCATCGGCAAAGCTTCGACGCGTGACTTCGACTTCTGGAAGTTCGGGCATGGGTAAAGGCTTTTTATGGTTTTTGGGTATTGGCGCAAGGCATTCGTCTGAAGCGCGAATCGCTTATTATGGTGGGTCACAGCAGCTTTTTGGACCTGGCTTGCAACACCCCACCTTCTGCCAATATGCCTAAGCACCGTTACCCAACTTTTGCGAAACGGTTGTTACCCATCACATGGGCCATTGCCGTGTGCGTGGCGCAGGCGGCCACACCGCCGGGCCCCGCTTCAACCGACGAGAACTCAGAGCTCGACGGGCGTTTGTTCTATCAAATACTCGCAGGGGAAATCGCAAGCCGTCAGGGCGATAACGGCTTGGCATTCCAATTCATTGCCGCTGCAGCCAAAAACAGCGAAGACGAACAACTATCGGCCCGCGCAGTAGAGATTGCGATCCAAGCGGGTGCGGGCGATGTCGCTTGGGGCGCGGTCAAGGATTGGGTCAAGCGCCAGCCGGAAAGCCAAAAAGCGCAGGCGATGAAATTGCGGGTTGCGATTGCGACCAACCGGCTGAATGGTGTGACAGAAGCGCTGACGAAAATCATCGCGCAATCGTCAGGTGCAGATCGGCGCGAGATTATTCGCGCCATTCCAAGCACGCTGAACCGATTGCCGAAAGCCCTTCAGAAGAAGGCTGATGAGATCGCGCAGACCAGCCTCAAAGACGTCAAAAGAGACCGGGCATTGGCAGCGGCGGCCTGGGCTGCGATTGGCACGGTCAGGCTGAACGGGAACGACACCGCGGGTGCATTGCGCGCCCTGGCAGAGGCTTACAAGTCCCGCCCCGCTGACCTCGACGCGGGTCGCCTGGCCCTCAATCTGATGGAACAAGGTGTCGCCGCCGCCGAGCCTCTGGTGGTTCAGCACATCAATGCGCTGACGGACAAAACGAACGCGCGCTTCAGCTATGCGCGGTTACTGTTCATTGATAACCGTTTGACCCCCGCGCTCAACGAGCTTGCGCGGCTTCTTGCCGATTCGCCAGAATTCATTGCTGCGTGGCTCTTGAAGGGACAAATCGAGTTACAACACGGTAATTTTGCAGCCGCTGGTAAAGCGGCCCAGCAGGCGTTATCACTCAATCAAAAGGAAACGGCAGCGGTCAAAAGCAACGATCCATCGCGTAGCGATCTGATCGACCGTCAAAGTCGGCTGCTTTTAGCTGACATAGCTCAAGCTCAATCTGATTGGGCAAGCGCCGAGCAATGGCTCGCTGCGATTCCAGCAGACGATGACGTCAACTATCGCAAAGCAGTGCTGATGGGCAAACAGGGGCGTTTAGACGATGCCTTAACCCTGTTGGACAGCCCAAGCGCATCGGACGACATGCCGGGTGCTGATGCGACCAAAAACAAGATGCAACTGAAAGTGCGGTGGTTACGGGAATTTAACCGCACGGCAGAAGCCTATCAGTTGTCCAGCGAGTTGACCGAGGCATACCCCGACGATCCGGAACTTCTATACAGCCAGGCCATGTTGGCAGAGCAACTTGGCAAATACGCCGAGATGGAAACGTTGCTGCGTACCTTGATTGCCAAACAACCGGATTACAGCCACGCCTACAACGCGCTGGGTTACGCGCTGGTCGACCGTGGTGAGCGCCTGCCGGAAGCACAAGCGCTCATTGAAGAGGCTTTGCGCCTGAGCCCCAATGACCCACTCATTACCGACAGTTTGGGTTGGGCTTATTTCCGACAGGGCAACCTGGCTGACGCCGCCCGCACCTTGCAAAAAGCCTACGGCATGAAACAAGACCCTGAAATCGCCGCGCACTTGGGCGAAGTCTGGTGGAAAATGGGGCAAACCCAATCTGCGGAGAAAGTACTGCGTGATGCGCAGCGCCGATACCCAAACAACACCGTACTGATAGACACCTTTAAGCGTTTGGGGATTACGCCTTGACACTGGCAGGTCAATTGTTGGCGCGTGGTCGGATGATATTGGCGTTTGCGGCAACGCTGGGGCTGCTCGGATGCGCCACACCGCCGCGCCCCGCTGAGGTACAAACCGTGTCATGGCAGGGACGTCTGGCCATTGTCGTTGAAAGCGAGCCCCGCGAATCGCACCGAGCCAACTTCGATCTCATGGGTACGGCAAAAGCGGGTGAGTTGTCGTTGCTGTCGCCACTGGGTACAACGGTTGCGCAGGCACGCTGGACGCAAGATGCTGTGTTACTCACACAAGGCAACCGCAGCGTCAGGTATGACAACCTAGACGATCTGAGTGCCGAGCTGCTGGGTGCCGCATTACCCATTGATGCCCTGTTTGATTGGTTACAGGGTCGGGGCACACGTGCAGCTGGTTGGCGCGCCGATCTGTGCCGACTCGCTGAGGGTCGGCTGGTTGCGGAACGGCAAAATCCGCAACCACGGGCCCGACTCACCCTCTTGTTTGAGCCGAGCCCCCTTAGGGTCGTACCGCCATGCGAACCCCTGAGCTGATCACCGATACCACAGGATTGCCACGTTGGCGTAACTTGCCGGCGCCCGCAAAGTTGAATTTGTTCCTACACGTTGTCGGACAGCGGGCTGGCGGCATGCATGAGCTGCAGTCGATTTTCACATTGATCGATTGGGCGGATTATCTCGATATCACCGTCCGATCCGACGGGCTGATAGAGCGGATCGATGGCGCAGGACAGCAGCCCATCGACTTGCCAGCGGACGATCTGTGCGTGCGCGCCGCCAATTGTTTACAAGCGCATACGGGCATTGCGCTGGGCGCTACGATTCGACTTGAAAAAAACCTACCCGCTGAAGCCGGTATGGGTGGCGGGTCATCAGATGCTGCGACCTGTTTGCTGGCACTCAACCATTTGTGGGGTTGCAAGCTCTCGGCTGACACGCTTTGCGAGCTCGGCGCAACCCTCGGCGCTGATGTTCCTTTTTTTATCCGCGGCCACGATGCGTGGGTCGAGGGGATTGGGGAGATCATCCGCCCGGTTGATTTGCCCGAACTATCGTTTTGGGTCGTCAAGCCGGCGGCGGGTGTATCGACCCCCGCCATCTTCAGAGCGCCTCACCTCAACCGACAAACCAAACGCGTCGATCTGACCACTTTTAACCAGCGGCCATTGACTGACAGAGCCAATTTCGGCCACAACGACCTTCAACCTGTCGCGACAGAGTTGTGCCCTGATATTCAAGCGGCACTCGATCGACTGGCAGCCGTTGGCCTGCAGGGTCGCATGACCGGTTCGGGGAGTACAGTGTTTGCGATAGCACCTGACGGGGGGGCGGAAACACTGCCCGACCTCCCCGATGGCTGGCTGTCTCGAAAATGCAAAAAAGTTGGAATTCATCCCTTAGCGAATTGGGAAAGCTCTAAAAATGTTGGATAATAGAAGGCTCGACTGATCGGCAGCCACGTCTACCTGATCAGCGACGCTGTTAGCTCAGCACCTAGGGGAGTCGCCAAGTTGGTTAAGGCACTGGATTTTGATTCCAGCATGCGAGGGTTCGAGTCCTTCCTCCCCTGCCATTAGCCTGTGTGATGTGCGCGCGATCACATCACGCTGATCTCTTCCAACAGATATCATTCAGCTGGGTTCCAAATGCAAGGCTCCGGACACGACTTCATGGTTTTTACCGGTAACGCCAACCCAGTGTTGGCCTCCGAAATTGCCCAGCACCTGAACGTCCCCCTCGGCGGTATCAATGTCGGCCGTTTCTCCGATGGTGAGGTCTCCGTTGAAGTGACGCAAAACGTGCGTGCCCGCCACGCCTTCATCGTTCAGCCGACTTGCGCGCCGACCAATGAGAACCTGATGGAACTCATCATCATGGTGGACGCGCTGAAGCGCGCCTCGGCAACCAGTATTGCCGCCGTGATCCCCTATTTCGGCTATGCACGCCAAGACCGCCGTCCCCGCTCAAGCCGCGTGCCAATCAGCGCGAAGGTGGTGGCCAACATGCTGCAAGCGGTTGGCGTCTCTCGCGTCCTGACCATGGACCTGCACGCCGACCAGATCCAAGGCTTTTTCGACATTCCGGTCGACAACATTTACGCCTCTCCCGCGCTATTGGGTGACCTGCGTAGCAAAAACTACAAAGATCTGTTGGTTGTATCCCCCGACGTCGGCGGTGTGGTTCGTGCGCGTGCACTGGCCAAACAACTGGACTGCGATATGGCCATCATTGACAAGCGCCGTCCGCGTGCCAACGTATCCGAAGTGATGCACGTCATTGGTGACATCGATGGCCGTAACTGCGTGATCATGGACGACATGATCGACACCGCTGGTACTTTGGTTAAAGCGGCTGAGGTTCTGAAAGAGCGTGGTGCGCGCAACGTATACGCGTATTGCACACACGCCATTTTCTCTGGCCCAGCCATTGACCGGATCAGCAAAGGCGAGGCCCTTGATGAGGTCGTCGTCACCAACACCATTCCCCTGTCACAGGCCGCACAGGCCTGTGCCAAGATCCGCCAAGTCTCCGTTGCACCGCTGATGGCTGAAACCATCGCACGCATTGCGTCCGGAGAGTCGGTTATGAGTTTGTTTGCGGACCAAGAAAACCTGTTCTGATCACTCGTTGGTTCTGGTTTTCCAGTTCGCTTCAAAGCGTGTCGTCTCGAAGCTTTTGGGCTTCGGTGGCGACTTTTTTTGTTGAGATAGCCTTGGTCGCGAGGTATCTCGTTTAGGAGTTTGTTATGAAATTCGTCGCTTTTGAGCGCGCTAAGCAGGGAACGGGTGCGAGCCGCCGTCTGCGTAACTCAGGCCGTACGCCTGGTATCGTTTTCGGTGGTGCAGCCGAGCCAACCGCTATTGAGCTGGATCACAACGCGCTGTGGTTTGCATTGCAGAAGGAAGCCTTCCACGCCTCCTTACTGGAAATGGAATTCAACGGCAAAACAGAAAGCGTTTTGCTGCGTGATGTTCAGTACCACCCTTTCAAGCAATTGGTTTTGCACGTTGACTTCCAACGCGTCGACGAGAAGACCCGCTTGCACAAGAAAGTTCCTTTGCACTTCATCAATGCGGAAAACTCACCCGCAGTCAAAATCGACAAGTGTGTTGTGAACCACGTGATGAACGAATTGGAAGTCGAGTGTTTGGCGACGAACCTGCCTGAGCACATTGATGTTGATTTGTCAGAAGCTACCAAGGGTACCGCGATCCACGTGGGTGACCTGAAGTTGGCCAAAGGCATCAAGGCTGTGACGCACGGCAAGAAGAACATGACGGTCGTGACATTCAACGCGCCGGCTGTGTCTGATGACGCTGCACCAGCTGCCGCTGCTGAGTAAGCAGGGCACGCAACTGATTCGCCAGCAAAACTGGCGTTGACTTGCAGGAACCCACTTCGACGTTGTCGAGTGGGTTTTTTCTTTGGTGCCATCGAAACGATAAACTCGACTTCATGATCAGACTATTTGTAGGGCTTGGTAACCCCGGTTCGGAATACGCAGATACCCGACACAATGCGGGTTTTTGGTGGGTCGATGCGCTAGCAGACCGCTGGCGCATGACCTTGCGCTTCGAGAAAACCTACTATGGTTTGCTGGCGCGCGGTACGGTTGAGGGTGAGACGGTGTGGTTGTTGGAGCCGCAAACCTTCATGAATCTCAGTGGTAAGTCAGTCGGCGCGCTGGCGCGATTTTTCAAAATTTCACCTGAGGAAATCTTGGTGGCACACGACGAGTTGGACTTGCCTGCAGGCGAAGTCAAACTCAAGCAAGGCGGCGGCCACGCTGGACACAACGGGTTGCGCGATATCCACGCGCAACTAGGCAGTCCCAATTACTGGCGCTTGCGTCTGGGCATTGGGCACCCAGGGCAAAAAAATGAAGTCGCCAACTGGGTACTGAAAAAGCCTTCCCCGGACGAGCGGGCGGGCATCGCGCAGGCGATGGATCGCGGTCTAAAGGCTGCAGAGTTGTTACTTTTGGGGGAGACCAATAAAGCAACCGCCATCATTCATACCAGTAAACCACCACGCGAGAAAAATCCCCGCCCGGCCGCAGACTAGTCGGCTTTGTTGCCAGTCAGGCGCTCATATTTAGCCAAGAGCTGTACACGCGACTCAATAAAGTTGGGGTGCACAGGAATACAGGCGACAGGGCATAAAGCGACACATTGCGGCTCATCAAAGTGCCCCACACACTCGGTACATTTGTTGGGGTCAATCTCGTAGATGTGCTCACCCATGTAGATGGCCTGGTTGGGACATTCAGGCTCACAGACATCACAGTTGATGCAATCGTCAGTGATGGTAAGTGCCATCAGTTAGCCCTTCAAAGCCTGCGCAACGACGGGACTGACCATGCCCGACACGTCGCCACCGAGTTTAGATATCTCGCGAACCAGCGTGCTTGAGATACATTGCAGGTCCGGTTGTGGCAACAGAATGACCGTATCAACGGTTGGCGCTAATTTGCGATTCATTGCAGCCATTTGCGCTTCAAAATCATAGTCCGTGTGATTGCGTACACCTCGAACCACCGCACTCGCTTGGTGTTGCAAGCAAAAATCCATGATCAACCCTTCAAAGGGCAACACCTGCACGCCTGGCACGTCTGCCATAGCAGCGGAGACCATGGCCATTCGCTCGTCCAGCGTGAAACGGGTTTGCTTGTGGTGAGCTACCGCAACGCCCACGATCACGCGATCAAACAACTGCGCCGCGCGCTTCAGCACGTCCTCGTGACCCAGCGTGACGGGATCAAATGTTCCGGGGTAGACAACAACACGCATGCGTAATGGCCTCAATCGAGTTTTGGCACTTGGGCCAGTAAATAAAAGCGCACAGCACCCGCCTTACCAGCGCGATGGATTTGATAGCCCAGTTGCGCCAGCAGCGACTCCGGCCAAGCTTGCGCCGCTTCTAGGTAAACCAGACCCTCTGCGTCAATCGCACCATGCGCCGCCTGCAGTGCCTGTAGGTAGAGCGGGTTTTCGCTCGATTCTATCGTTTTGTCACCGAACGGGGGGTCGAGGAAGACCACATCCCAGCCGGCCGAGCGCTGCGCCGACAACAGGGCAATGGCGTCGCCACTCACGATGCGAACCCCGGGTACATTCAAACGGGCCTGATTTTGGGTGAGCGCTTGCAAGGCGGCCCGATCTCGCTCAACCATCCATACCGTTTCGGCGCCACGGGAAGCCGCTTCAAACCCCAGCGCACCGGAGCCTGCGAACGCATCGAAACACTTCAAGCCTGAGAGGTCTTGGCCCAACCAATTGAACAGCGTTTCACGCACGCGGTCACTGGTGGGCCGTAACCCCGCGGCGACGGGTACGGTCAACTTGCTGCGCTTGAATCGCCCACCGATGATTCGGACCTCCCCAGCACGCGGATGCGGTTTTTTAGGGTTGCCAGCTGCCAGCTGCGGACGGGGTGAGATATGTTTCATAGAATGCAGCTATTGTAGAAAATAACCATGTTCAGCTTTTTTAAGAAAAAAAACAGCCCCGCGACGGCGGCATCGCCGCCTCAGTCGGTAACAACAGTCGACAGCGTTCCCGCTGCAGCCGACACCGACCCCACCACGGAAAATCGCACTGAGTGGCTGGGGCGATTGCGTAATGGCCTGCGAAAAACAAGCCAGTCACTAAGCCATGTTTTTACGGCTGGCCGAATTGATGAGGACCTTTACGAAGAACTGGAATCTGCGTTGCTGATGTCAGATGCCGGTGTCAAAGCAACACAGCACGTCATGCAGCAGGTTCGCGCGCGGGTCAAACAAACCCGCAGCAATGAAGCCAGCAGTGTGCGCGGTTTCGTGACCGACGCATTCGCGGCACTCCTTCAGCCGCTAGAAAAGCCATTACAGATTGACCAAGCCAGCCCCACCGTGATCATGATGACTGGTGTCAACGGTGCCGGTAAGACCACGTCAATTGGCAAGCTGACGCGCCACCTGAGTGACGCGGGCGCGGCCGTTTTACTTGCGGCTGGCGACACCTTCAGAGCCGCAGCCCGCGAGCAACTCGATGTATGGGCCGGGCGAAACCAAGTGGATATCGTGAGCCAGGATGGCGGTGACCCCGCAGCAGTGAGCTTTGATGCGGTGAAAGCGGGTATTGCCCGGAAAAAGGACGTGGTGCTGATCGACACGGCGGGGCGTCTGCCAACCCAAGGGCACCTGATGGAGGAGCTCAAGAAAATCAAGCGTGTGCTGCAAAAGGCCGAACCCTCGGCGCCCCACGAAGTGCTGTTGGTGATTGATGGCAACACAGGGCAAAACGCATTGGCCCAAGTAAAGGCTTTTGATGACGCCCTCGGGTTAACTGGCTTGATTGTGACCAAACTAGACGGTACCGCTAAAGGCGGCGTCCTGGCCGCTATCGCGATGGAGAGGCCGATTCCGGTGTACTTCATCGGCGTTGGTGAGACGCTCAATGACCTGCGTGACTTCAACGCCACTGAGTTTGCGCAGGCGATATTCGGCGAGAAATAAAGGCGCAAATAGGGCTATTGGCACTCTCGACCGGTGAGTGCTAAAATGATCCCAGATGACGAAAGTAAGGAGAAACCCTATGACTTCACTGGTCCCCTTGAGCGCCAATGCATTGGCGGTTCGTGACCCTTGGTCAGTTCTCCCGCCCCTTGGCAGCTTGGATGCGTACATTGGGGCGGTTAACCGGCTACCCATGCTCACCCTCGAACAAGAGCAGGACTTCGCAAAAAAACTAAAAGAAAACAACGATCTAGAGGCCGCTGGTGCACTTATCATGTCCCACTTGCGCTTGGTCGTTTCCGTGTCGCGCCAGTATTTGGGCTACGGCTTACCCCACGCTGATCTGATTCAAGAAGGCAATATCGGCCTGATGAAGGCGGTGCGTCGGTTTGACCCCGCCCATGGCGTTCGTCTTGTCAGTTACGCCCTGCACTGGATCAAGGCAGAGATCCACGAATACATCTTGAAGAACTGGCGCATGGTGAAGGTCGCCACGACCAAAGCCCAACGCAAGCTGTTTTTTAACCTGCGTGCCATGAAACAAGGGCTCCAGCAAACCGCCGACGACCAAGACACGGGCGCCTACCGAACCACCCTCAACCCAGACGAAGTCAATGTGGTTGCGGCCCACCTGAACGTCAAGCCGGAAGAGGTGCTAGAGATGGAAACCCGTCTCGCCGGCGGTGACGTGGTTTTAGACCCCGGCCCCAGCGCTGACGGTGAAGACAGCTTTGGCCCCATCACTTACTTGAGCGATGCGCGATTCGAGCCGACCAACGTGATCGAATCAGCCGAGCGCGACCACTTGGCGCACGATGGTGTTGCCGCAGCGCTAAATCAACTCGATGACCGCGCCAAGCGCATCGTGACCGAGCGTTGGTTAAAGGTCAATGACGATGGTTCGGGCGGTATGACCTTGCATGATCTGGCCGACGAGTTTGGGGTCAGCGCCGAGCGCATTCGCCAAATCGAGGCGGCGGCCCTCAAAAAGATGCGGCTCGCGCTCTCCAACTAAGGAAAGCAGGCGGACGCCGAGAGTGCCCGTCGAGCCAATTCAGAGTAGTATGTACGTGGAATAACCAAACTCCGCCCCCTCCATGATCGAAAATCCTAAGTCATCAGACCCCCAAATTGGCGCTGTGGCGACGCGCCCTGCTGCTCTCAAAATATTGGTAACCAGTCGTAAAGGGGGCGTCGGTAAAAGTACGATCTCGGCAAACTTGGCTGCGTTTTTCAAACTCCAGCACGGGCTCACCACGACCCTGCTGGACCTCGACTTGCACGGCTCGTCTAGCGAATGGTTGCGGGAAGCCAGACCAATTGGCGTTGTGGTTCAACATCATCCGCTGCCGCTCGAC
>JBMTSM010000032.1:0-12649 GCA_049448275.1 Burkholderiaceae bacterium | reverse complement strand
AGTCAAGTGGTGTTGTTGGTTGCGGCGTTGGTCGTGATTTATATCCTGCTGGGTATGCTTTACGAGAGCTTTATCCACCCCATCACCATTTTGGCAGGGTTGCCGTCAGCGGTTGTTGGCGGCTTGTTAACGCTGCAATTTTTCGACAAAGACCTGACCATCATCGCGACCATCGGCTTGCTGATGCTGATCGGTATTGTGAAGAAAAACGCGATCATGATGATCGACTTTGCCCTCCAAGCGCAACGCGAGGAAGGTAAGTCGCCGGTCGATGCGATGCGCCAGGCTTGCCTGCTGCGCTTCCGCCCTATCATGATGACCACCCTCACCGCTGCAATCGGTGCCTTACCTATCGCGCTAGGCGCCGGCGCTGGTGCTGAATTGCGCCAACCGCTGGGCCTGGCAGTTGTCGGTGGTCTGATCCTGTCCCAGGTCGTGACGCTATTCATCACGCCGGTGATTTACGTGTTACTCGATCGCTTCAGCGGCACCGGACCGATCACGAAGGCCGCCTAGTCGTATATAACCGTCGCTTCTTGCTGGTGTGCCTGTGCGCACCAGCTCGCAAGCGCGGCGTCGCTGGGGTAAAACCGTACCTGCTCGCCCAGCGCCAAATCACACAGGGCCTGATCACGCAGCACGCGCAGGCGCACGCGCAAACCACGGTCGATGTCACCATGCTCGGTGACCTCGCGTTGAGGCGGGAACTCACGCAGCAACCGACCCACGTCAGGGGCTTGACCATTGACCTTAACTTGCAGGTATTTGCCAAAGCGACAACGCGCATCTGGCAAGCTCCAGAGCTTCTGAACTTTCAGTCGCAGTCCTCCTGAGAACCGATCTGGTTGCGCCACCACTTGCGCCACGACGAACTCATCGTCCTTGATGAGGTGGCGATAGTGGTTAAGCATCGCCTCGTCCACCGACGCCTCAATAGTGCCGCTCTTGTCGTCGAGTTTAAAAATACCCAACCGGCCTCGTTGCCCATTGATCACCCGCAAATCCGTGACGATACCGGCAAGGACGATGGGGTCACGCGAGTCCACCAAATCGGCGATGCTCAACTTCACAAAGCGGCGCACCTCAGCCGCTACCTCATCAAACAGGTGACCCGATAAGAAAAAGCCAATAGCCGACTTTTCATGTGTCAAACGCTCTTTCACACCCCACGGCACCACCGACACCAGTGGTGGTTCTTGCGTGCTAGAGCCGTGGTCATCATCGCCCATGTCGAACAAGCCCACTTGGTTTGCATTGGCCGCCTGGGCCGCAGCGTACTCAAACGCTGTTTCCACACTGGCCAGCAAACTGGCACGGTTGAGGTCGATGCTGTCGAAGGCACCGGCCTTAATCAAAGCCTCTACGGTGCGCTTGTTCATACGTTGCTTGTCGATGCGCGCAGCAAAGTCAAATAGGGACTTGAACGGGCCATCCGCCTCACGCGCCGCAACCATTGCCTCAATCGCTTGCTCACCAGTCCCTTTAATGGCCCCCAGTCCATAGCGAACCGAACGGTCAGAGACGGGCTCAAAGCGGTAGGTGCCACGGTTCACATCAGGCGACTCAAACGCGATACCCATGGTTTGCGCATCGGCAAACAAAACACTGAGCTTGTCGGTATCCCCCATTTCGATGGTCATGTTGGCTGCATAAAACTCGGCGGTGAAATGCACCTTCAACCAAGCCGTGTGATAAGCCAGCAAGGAGTAGGCAGCAGCGTGCGATTTGTTAAAACCGTAGCCTGCAAAACTTTCCATCAAATCGAAAATTTCGTCGGCTTTATCTTGAGAAATATTCTGCTTGGCGGCACCCGCTCGGAATAGCTCACGCTGCTTGACCATCTCCTCAAGCTTTTTCTTACCCATCGCGCGCCGCAACATGTCCGCGCCGCCCAACGAGTATCCCGCCAGCACCTGCGCCACCTGCATCACCTGCTCTTGGTAAACCATGATGCCGTAGGTCTCAGACAGCACAGACTCGACCAGGGGGTGGGGATAGATCACCTCCTCGCGTCCATGCTTGCGGGCAACAAAAGTCGGTATCAAATCCATTGGACCCGGTCGATAGAGCGCGTTGAGGGCGATCAGATCCTCCAACCGGCTGGGCCGTGCATCGCGCAACATGCCTTGCATACCTCGGCTTTCGAACTGGAACACCGCCTCTGTTTGACCACGCGAGAACAACGCATACACCTTCGGGTCGTCGATCGGGACCGTCTCAAAACTGAAATCGGAATGCCCAGGGTGCCGCGCCCGAATGAAGTCGCGAGCCAACTCCAAAATGGTCAGCGTTGCCAGCCCCAAAAAGTCAAACTTAACCAAGCCGACGTCTTCCACATCGTCTTTGTCAAATTGACTCACCGCCGCATCACTACCGGGTTGTTGGTACAACGGGCAGAAATCAGTCAACTTACCAGGGGCGATCAACACACCCCCAGCGTGCATGCCGACGTTTCGAGTCATGCCTTCGAGCTTTTGCGCCATGTCCAGCAGCGTACGAACGTCTTCCTCACGCTCCAAGCGCTCTGCCAATTGAGGCTCTTGCTTGATCGCCTCTGCGATGGTGATGTGGGTACCCGGCTTGTTCGGGATGAGCTTGGAGATGCCATCGCAAAAGCCATAGGCAAAGTCCATCACACGCCCGACGTCTCGAATCGCTGCACGCGCCGCCATTGAGCCAAAGGTCGCAATTTGACTGACCGCTTCGCGACCGTATTTTTCCTTCACGTACTCGATCACACGGTCACGATTCGACTGACAGAAGTCGATATCAAAGTCAGGCATCGAGACCCGCTCGGGGTTCAAAAATCGCTCAAACAGCAAATTGAATTCGAGCGGGTCGAGATCGGTAATCCCGAGCGCATACGCCACCAGAGAGCCCGCACCCGAGCCTCGGCCCGGTCCCACCGGGCAACCATTGTTCTTTGCCCAAGCGATGAAGTCCCCCACGATCAAGAAGTAGCCCGGAAACCCCATGTTGAGGATGGTGCCAATCTCAAAGTCGAGACGCTCGATGTACCGTGGTGCTTCGGCGGCACGCTTTTCGGGGTCGGGGTAGAGGTGTGCCAGTCGGCGCTGCAAGCCCTCATGCGACAACTGCTTGAAGTAGTCTGCCATTGGCATGGGGGTACCATCAACCAAGGGGGTCGGAAAATTCGGTAACTGCGGTTTACCCAGAGTCAGCGTCACATTACAACGCTTGGCAATCTCGACGCTGTTGTCCAACGCCGCCGGCAAATCGACAAATCGCGCCTGCATCTCTTCAGTAGACATGAAGTACTGCTCGCGCGTGAATCGCCGCACCCGACGGCGATTGGCCAGCATCTCCCCTTCCGCGATACATACCCGCGCCTCGTGACTCTCATAGTCATCTGGCGCCAAAAACTGCACCGGATGCGTCGCCACAACAGGCAAACCCAAACGCGCCGCCATTGGGATACACGCCATCACGTGGCGCTCGTCGTCTTCACGACCTGCGCGCTGAATCTCCAAATAAAAACGGTGCGTAAAGGTCTCTGCAAGGCAGAGCGCTAATTGGCTTGCCCGCGTGTGATCGCCCGCCATCAGGGCGCGCCCCACAGGACCCGCCTGTGCACCAGACAACACGATGAGGCCGTCATTCAGCTCTTGTAACCAGGCCCACTGAACGGCAGCTTGATCACGCCCTGAGCCGCGGGTCCATGCCCGCGCCAACAGCTCACAAAGGTTCAAATAGCCTTGGTTGTTTTGGACCAGAATCAGCAGGCGCGACAAGACAGGAAGTTGACCCGGCAAGGGCGAGTGAGCCTCACCATCCTGCGGCATACCGATCACATTGATGTCCGCACCGATCAGAGGCTTAACGCCCGCCGCACGCGACTTCTTGTAAAACTTCACCGCGCCAAACAAGTTGTTCAGATCGGTAATTGCCAACGCAGGTTGGTTGTTTTTAGCCGCTGCTTTGATGGCATCGGGGACACGAACTGCCCCATCGACGACCGAAAATTCGGTGTGCATCCGCAGATGAACGAAGGGGTGTGGCGTGGTCATTCGCCCTATTTTAGAGACTTGTTTTCCAGGTGGAACACCCCGCGGTTCAGATCGCGAAATTTAACCGCAAATGCTTATTTTGTTAAGACGTCAAGCACATCCGAACGGAACTCGCGTCGGTACAAAATAAACACCACTGCCACGCTACCCAAAATAAATGCAGGCCCAGAGAAGACCCACGCCATTGCGGCAAAACTCATGTAGTAAGCCCGTAAGCCGCTGTTGAAGGCCTCCGCCGCCAACCCCACCAGTGCGCTGGCACGTTTAGCGTGCTTTTCACGATCGAAAGTGCCATCGGCAAACGCTGCGGGCGGCGGCATCGAGCCAATTGCCAAGGCGACAAAGGTATAGAGGCGCATGGACCAACTGAAACGGAAGAACGCATAAACAAAAATCCCGATCAGCAGGAGCAGCTTGAGGTCAAAAACCTCCACACTGGTGCTACGCACAAAGGGAATGCCTTCCACCAAGGCATTGACGCGGTCAGATGCACCCATGACGGCCAAAAGACCACCAATGATAATGATCGTCGTCGAAGAGAAAAACGCAGGTGTTGCGGACAGGTTCTGTGTGATCAAACCATCCAGCATGCGGGGGTCACGGTCAGTGGCCTGCAACAGCCAGTAATGCCGGTAAACATTGGTTCGGTGCAGCAGGGTGGTGCCATCGGCGTGGCCTCGCCCTGCGTACCAGGCATAGCCTGTCCAGCATCCAAAAAAGGCTAAGAGGGCTATCCAATCAATCAGCGGGAGAAACTCAAATACGCTCATGCGAGCATCTTATAAGTTAGGCGGCCAATTTACCCGCAATTTCCGCTACACGGGCACCATATTTTTTGGCGGTCTCGAGATCTCCGTCAGGAATCGCGGCAGCGGACTCGGTACTACCGACCTGCGCCATCACGCCTGAGTTGGAGCCCAAACGATTGATCGTGCCGTCCCCCATCTCGGCTTGCCCCACCCACACCATGCCGTGCTGCATGGCGAGCGTGATGAAGTATTGAATGGTTGAGAGCTTGTCGCCACTGAGGTGGCCAGAAATAGTGAAACCACCCGCGACTTTGCCCTGCCACTTGCCGGCGAACCAGCGCTTTGAAGACAGATCTGCAAACTTCTTGAACTGCCATGCAGCCATACCCATGTAGGTTGGCGATCCCATGATGATGGCATCAGCCGCGTCTAATGTGTCCCATTGCGCATCGGTGAGATTGCCGTCCGCATCGATTTCGATGAGGGGCGCGCCTGCACCCTGGGCGACGTATTCCGCCACACGCTCTGTGTGACCGTAGCCTGAAAAATAAACGACTGCTGTTTGAGCCATGAAAAGTCCTAAAAGAAAGGTCGCGGTTGGTAAATTGAAGGTCGAAATTGAAAAATCAAGTGTCAACCACGAGAGAAAGAAGCGTCTAGTTCACCCATCGCGCCGTCTTGATAGGCTTGGATGTAATTGACGATGTCTTGTTTGGTATTGCCGGTAAAGGGACCATGGGGAAAGACGGGTTCATTCAGTGGCTTCCCATGGAATAAGACACCACGTAAACCAGCCGCACCCGCGTTCAGCTGCACGAAGGGCACCTCGGATTGGTTGGCACCTGCCCACAAAACGCAGACCGGTTGACTCACCGTCTGATCGCCAACCACCAAGTCACCGGCGTGCCATATAAAGAAAACGTTGTGGTCGACCGGCACCGGCAGGCGAACCTGGCCGTTCGCATCAACCGTGACGTCCAGAATGCCCACATGTGTCGCCCAACGCGGGTCGTCGTCGATGGGGGAATGGGCGGTGCTTCCGGGTAACGATCCAGCGACGGCCACCACGGTCGCATCATCGACCCGACCTGCTGGCATGGCGTCGCGCTTAACCTTGAACACCGCGGCGTCCATGTACTTTTTCTGCTTCGCCATGTTGACAAAGATTTGCAAGCCAACGGCGGGTTGACCAATCACTGAGGGCGTTTCCTCATGAATGATGCCTTTACCAGCTTGCGTCCAATGCAGATCGCCTGCTTCGATGATGGAGTCGTCACCCATCGAGTCCCGATTACGCACGCCGCCTGGTGAGTCGCTGAACAGCAATGTGATGGCGCTCATGCCACCGTGCGGATGGGGCAAGAAAAAGCATTCGGGCATGTTGAACGCATCGATTCCCAAAAAAGGATCGATCAACGCGGCGGGCTCAACCCGTAGCATGTGCGCAAAAGTCTTTGCATCAAACGCGTGGTGCGGCATTTCGCTCACACGCGCAATGGCGCGCGCGGCCGCTTGTTGGTCAATAACGGTCGTCATGGCAGGCTCCTTGTTTTGAGTTGGGCTGGGCATTCAAGCGGCGAGGTCAAACAACAGGACCTCGGCGTCTTTACCGCCTTCAAAATTCAAGTCGGATTCATCGGCAACCAATAAACCATCGCCTTGATTCAGTGCATGGCCGCCGACCGACACGTTGCCGCGCACCACCTGCACGTAGGCTTTACGTTGTGGGTCGAGTGCAATCGAGGTCGCTTCAGCGCCATCAAACAGGCCGCTGTATATCCGGGCATCGCTGTGAATCGTCACCGCACCATCAGCTCCAGCGGGGTCTGCGACCAGACACAACCGACCCCGCTTGGTGTCGGCTGTGAAGTGTTTTTGCTCGTAGCTGGGTTGAATCCCTGCCGTATGGGGCAACAACCAGATTTGCAGGAAGTGCGTCTCTTGGTTGGCCGCGTGGTTGAACTCACTGTGCATCACACCGGTGCCGGCACTCATTCGTTGCACGTCACCTGGGGGGATGCCGGTCACGTTGCCCATGTTGTCTTTGTGTGCCAGATTACCCGAGATCACATAGCTGACGATTTCCATGTCTTGGTGACCGTGGGTACCAAAGCCGGTTCCAGCCGCAATGCGGTCTTCATTGATGACGCGCAAATTACCCCACCCCATGAACTGGGGGTCAAAGTAGGAGGCAAATGAGAACGTGTGTTGACTCTTCAGCCAACCGTGATCGGCTTGGCCTCGCTCGGCCGCGCGACGAATTTGCAACATGATGGCATTCCTTTCAGGCTTCAATTTGCACGTTTGAACCAACGCTTGGGTCCAATTTTACGGACTGACATCCAAATATTTATTTAATAAATTGTAGAATATCATCAAATATTTTGAATTTATAAGCGACACATGTCTCACTACCGCAATGCCTTGTCGCCAGAAAATCTGCACCTGCTCGCGACCGTAGCCAGCGAGGGGAGCTTGGCTGCTGCTGCCCGTCAATTGGGCTTGGTGCCCAGCGCGCTCACCTACCGATTACGACAAATGGAGGAGCAGCTCGACGTCCTGTTGGTGGACCGCTCCTCCAGACGAGCCCAACTCACGCCAGCAGGTCACGCACTCAAAGATGCGAGCGCCCACTTACTGACCGAACTGGAGTCAGTGGCACTGCGCGTCAAGCGGGTGGCCACCGGTTGGGAGGCGCAATTGGTCATCGTGGCAGACGATGTGATCAATAAAACACCGCTCCTGGAGTTACTCGACGCGTTCTACCAGCTCGGTGCGCCGACGCGTATCAAGTTGCAAGTGGAAACACTCAGCGGCACCACCGAATCGCTCACCAGCGGCGTCTCGGACTTGGCGCTCGGCATCATGTCAGAGACGGCGCAGTTCGCAGGGATTCGACATGCGCCGCTCGGCGATGTGCCATTTGTGTTCGCCGTCGCCAAGCACCACCCCTTAGCCGATGCGCCAGAACCCTTGACCGATACCCAGCGGGCGCCGCATCGTGTCGTCAGCGTCGCAGACTCCGGCGCTGGTGGGAGTGCGATCAGCGTGGGGATTTTGGCGGGACAAGACACCCTGGCGGTACCCAGCATGGCATTGAAATTGGCCGCGCAACTGGCTGGTCTAGGCTGCGGTTACCTCCCCGAGCCGCTGGCGAGACCCCACATCGCCAGTGGGGCGCTGGTGACGAAAGCAGTGGAGCAACCCGCGCGCATTGCCCGCGTCGCTTACGCTTGGCGCGCTGCCTCGAATGGCCAAACAGGCCGCGCCCTGCAATGGTGGCTGGACCAATTGAAGCATCCGGCAACCCGCGCGGCACTCAGCGGCGGTTAGTGCGTCGCGTCAGGGTTTAAAATACAGCCCTTCACAGCGCCCAGCGCGTCACCTCCTCCTCTCGCGCGTCGGGTCTCCCCTACCGTGCACCTTGCCAACCGGCTGCCCAGCGGGCAACCTTGCACGAATCACTCGTATGAATCAGCTTCGCCAAGAATGGCTCTCGAACACCCGTAACGACCTGCTCGCCGGACTCGTTGTCGCCCTCGCCCTCATTCCAGAGGCGATCGCATTCTCAATCATCGCCGGCGTTGACCCAAAGGTGGGGTTGTATGCCTCGTTTTGTATCGCCTTTGTCAGTGCGTTCATGGGCGGCCGTCCGGGCATGATTTCGGCAGCCACCGGGGCAATGGCCTTGCTGATGGTGATGTTGGTTAAAACCCATGGTTTGCAGTACCTGTTGGGCGCCACGATCCTGACGGGGTTGCTTCAAATATTGGCCGGCTGGCTGCACTTGGGCACATTGATGCGATTCGTCTCGCGCTCGGTCATCACTGGATTTGTCAACGCCCTGGCTATTCTGATTTTCATGGCGCAATTGCCGGAGTTAATCAATGTCAGTTGGGTGGTGTACGCCATGACGGCCGCGGGTTTGGGCATCATTTACTTGTTTCCCCTGCTGACTAAAAGTATCCCGTCGCCATTGGTCACCATTGTGGTGTTAACGGCTGTCGCAGTCGGATTTGGGCTCGATATCCGAACGGTCGGTGACATGGGTGAACTGCCTGATAGCCTGCCCGTCTTTTTATTCCCTGACATGCCGCTCAACTGGGAAACCCTGACCATCATTTTCCCGGTCTCGGCCACCATGGCCGTGGTCGGCTTGTTGGAGTCGATGATGACGGCCTCAATCGTTGATGACCTGACCGATACCCCCAGCGACAAAAACCGCGAATGTGTGGGTCAAGGCCTGTCGAACATCTTCTCGGGTTTCATGGGTGGTATGGCGGGTTGCGCCATGATTGGACAGTCTGTCATCAACGTGAAATCCGGCGGCCGTGGACGCTTGTCGACCCTTACTGCAGGCGTTTTGCTGTTGATCATGGTGGTGTTTTTAGGAGACTGGGTTGCGCGCATTCCCATGGCCGCGCTGGTCGCCGTCATGATCATGGTGTCAATCGGCACCTTCAATTGGGCGTCAATCCGCAACCTTGGCACCAACCCAAAAAGCTCCAGCGTGGTGATGTTGGCTACTGTTGTGGTCGTTGTCGCCACACACGATTTGGCCAAAGGCGTACTGGTGGGCGTGCTGCTCTCAGGATTTTTCTTCGCCCACAAAGTGGGACGCGTGTTGCATGTCAGCTCGCAGGCTGACGCGGACGGCACCGCACGCGCTTACACCATCACGGGGCAGGTGTTCTTTGCGTCGAGTGAGCGATTTGTAAACGCCTTTGACTACCGCGAGGTCATTGACGCCGTGCGCATCGATGTCTCACAAGCCCACTTCTGGGATGTCACTGCGGTGAGCGCACTCGACAAAGTGGTCACCAAATTCCGCCGAGAAGGCACCGACGTCGAAGTGATCGGACTCAACGAAGCCAGCGCGACGTTGATCGACCGCTTTGGCACCCATGACAAAGGCGACGCCGCACCCGCCAGCGCGCACTAAAGGGGATACCGCATGCTCGACGCACATCAAAAAATCATTGCCTCCGTTGACCAGTCCGACCACAGTGAAGGCGTTGCAGGGGGTGCCATCTGGGCGGCCAGTCGGCTCAGCGCGCCAGTGGAGTTTCTTCATGTCCTCGACCGCCATTTGGAACGCGCTGAAAGCGAGGATCACAGTGGCGCGCTGGGCATGGATGCCCAAGAAACACTGCTTGAATCCCTGTCGCAAGAGGATTCCTCGCGCAGCAAGATGGCGCGCGAGCAAGGGCGCTTGTTTTTAAATAAACTCCGTAGCCACGCCGCCGCGCAAGGCCTTGCAGATATGGATACCCGGTTGCGCCATGGACGTCTCACAGAGACCTTACTGGAACTGGCGCCAACAGCGGGGCTGATCGTCATCGCGAGACAAGGCGAGACCACCATCAAGGCAGGACAAGCCACTGCGATCAGCCGAACCGTGAACGAATTGATTCATGCGCTGCCGGTACCGGTGCTGTTGACCCTCAAAACCTTCACGCCCCCCAAAAACGTCTTGGTGGCATTTGATGGTCGACGGGCCACGCGCGATGCGGTTCGCGCCATCGCCACCAGCCCTTTACTCGCCGGGCAATCCATTCATCTGTTGATGGCGGGCCGAACCGGTGGTGCTTTGCAGCGAGACCAAGACAAACAACTGGATTGGGCGCACACGCTGCTGGCAGCGAATGGGTTTGCTGTCACCACCGAGCGAACGCCGCTAGAGGCAGCGATCGCGATTGCCGGTCATCTGCGCACGCAACCGGTCGATTTATTGGTGATGGGAGTCGGTAAGCGCTCGGCCATTCGTCAATGGTTTCGGAGCAGCGATACCGCTGAGATTCTGCGTGTCAGTCAGGTTGCAACCTTGATCGTCCGCTAGTCGCCAGCTGTTGGTGGCTCGGCATCTGTATCCGAGTGACCATCCGGTGACCACGGCTCAGCGACGTTTTTGTAAACGCGCGCAGTCGCCTTGGGCTCAATCGAGATAAACAACGTGATCGCACCATCGGCCACCAACGTGTTGATGCGCTCAGTCAATTGCTGCGGGTGAACCGGTTCGGCGCTGGCCTCGTCGGCACCTAACAAGCAAGCAAAATTCCAAAAATGCGTACCTGCTGGCAGGTCACGCGCACGACAACGTTTAATGTATTTGCGAATTTCATTTTTTGCCGCATCCAGCAGCCGGTCAGGGTGTTTACCGGGGACGCGTAAATCGAAAGTTTTTCTCATGGGCCTATAGTAACCGCGCACGCTTAAGCGAATGGCAGGCGCCCCTATAATTTTTCATGGTTTCCACGACTCATTTCAAGCGTCTTTGGCCCCGCGTACGCTTCACGCTGGCAATGCTATGCGGGGGTCTACCGACGGTCGCCACAGCAGCAGAAGCGCAGATTGCGGTCGCAGCCAATTTCACCGCGCCGATGCGGGCCCTCGTGCAGCAATTCAGTGCGCAGTACCCACACACGATACGGGTTGTCACAGGCTCAACGGGCAAGCTGTACAGTCAAATTTTTCATGGTGCACCCTTCGACGCCTTTCTATCTGCCGATCAAACCACACCAGCGCGCCTGAACCAAAATGGCCTCACGGTGGCCAACAGCACGTTCACCTATGCCGAGGGGCGACTAATTTTCTGGCGTCGAAGCGGTAGCCGTACGAATGGTGTCGGAGGCGATAACAACCTACCCCCATGGGAGGCCATTAAACGCGGTGATTTTTCGCACATCGCGATCGCCAACCCCAAGCTCGCTCCCTTCGGAAAAGCCGCCGTGCAGGCATTGCAACGGGCGGGGGTATACGAGACGACGCAGCGTGCGCTGGTCTACGGCGAGAGCGTCACGCAAGCGCATCAATTTGTAGCAACAGGTGCGGCGGATGCCGGCTTTATCTCGCTGTCGCAAGTTTGGCGGGATGGTCAACTCATCAGCGGACAAGGCTGGTTAGTGCCTGCACGTTGGCATGACCCGATTCGCCAAGACGCGGTGCTATTGAAACGAGGGGCCGATAATCAAGCAGCCACGGCCTTCATGGCGTTTTTAAAGACGGCGGCAGCAAAGCGAACATTGGCGCAGTTTGGTTACATAGAATAGGCGCATGGACCCCACCGACGCTGCCTTCACACCCGCCACTTGGCAGGCCATCGGCCTGACCCTGCAGCTGGCCAGTGTCACCACGGTCATCCTTCTTTTGATTGCGACACCCATTGCCTGGTGGTTGTCGCAAACCACCTCACGCTGGCGCGCACCGGTTGGTGCAGTCGTTGCCCTTCCGTTGGTCCTACCGCCCACCGTTTTGGGTTTTTACCTGTTAACCCTTTTGAGTCCCCAAGGTCTCGTCGGTACTTGGCTCAGCGAATGGGGTGTGGGGCGGTTGACCTTTAGCTTCACCGGGCTGGTCATTGGATCGGTCATTTTTTCACTGCCCTTCGCCGTGCAGCCATTGCAGCATGCCTTTCAGGCCATCGGTCGCCGGCCCTTTGAAGTTGCGGCGACGCTGCGCGCCAGCCCCGTTCGTCAGTTTTTCACGGTTGCGCTGCCACTGGCTCGCCCTGGTTTCTTGACCGCCGCTATATTGAGCTTTGCGCATACGGTCGGTGAGTTCGGGGTGGTGCTGATGATTGGCGGCAACATTCCCGGCGAAACCCGGGTTGTCTCGACGCAAATTTACGAACATGTTGAAGCGATGGAGTACAGCCAGGCCCATTGGCTAGCGGGTGTCATGGTGGTCTTTTCATTTACCGTATTAGTCGGCTTGTCATGGTTACACCGGCGAGGCGGTGCGGGGACGAGCGGCGCCGATAGCACCCCGCTGATGCGCGGCGGACCCACGCCGACGGAACCCCGTACATGAGCCCAACCATCGACATCCGTCTCACGCTGCCACGGGCGGACTTCACGCTCTCGGTCGACCTGC